>CALAEG010000189.1 GCA_937890965.1 uncultured Caulobacteraceae bacterium
AGAAGGCCGCACGACACCGCGAAGGTCGACAGCATCTCCACATAGGGCATGCTGTCGGCGAGCGGGTAGCCGAGATGCTTGGAGACCGGCAGGATGACGTCTTCGAGCAGGGTCGGGATCAGAACGATCGTCGCGCCGAACCGCTCCGGTTTGTCGCCCTTGAACAAGGCCACCCCGCCGGCAAGCGGAATAGCACAGAGCTGGAGCACATAGGTTGCGTATGTGATCGCATATAGCATAATCGCGCCTCAGAACCTGAGACGCGATTACGATAGTACTCTTAATTTAGCGAAAACGGTTGGACTTAGGACGCCATACGGAGCGCGTCTTGGTCGCCTTCTTCGTTGATCTCGGGCTTGCTGCCGCCGTTCAGCTTCACGGGGATGTGCAGGGCCTTGGCGATACGGCCCAGGCCCTTGTGGCTGGTGACCAGCGAGGCGCGGGCGGTGTTGAGCGCGGCGAGGGCTTCGATGACAGCGGCGAGTTCCTTATCGCCAACAGTCGTCGAAAGGCCAACTTCGCGGCGGGCGGTGATCAGCTCGGAGACCAGTTCCGAAACTTCGAGAATGGCGGTATCAACCGTCTTCTCAGTCGCGTGCAGCTTGCTGACAACGCGCTTGGCGACAAAAGCCTTATCCATAAGTCCCTCTCCAGACCGATACCACTAACGGTAGGTTAACCTAAACACATTCCTAACGGTGACACCAGGGGTTTATGCTTAACGAAAAGAGAAAAAGTGTCGCACCTGTGGTTGCAAAGCATCAGTTGAAGCTGAGCCGTGGGCTGGCTTGGCCGTAAGGTTCGGATAACGCTGATTTTTTCGCCTGGCAGGCGAATCGGGCGTCCGGCGCCGACGCCTGGAATCACTTACGAATTACTTTGCCGAATTGGAGGCCGGGCCTGGGCGCGCATGCAACGGGCTTTTCCACGGCCAAGCTTTCGCATCCGCTTATCGGTTAATGGCGGCCCGCGAGAAGGGAACCGTTAGGACCTGTCCGGCTATAGGTCGGGCGGGTGCGGCGGCGCATCGCGGCGGACGGCGGGACCGGATGAGCAGGCAGGAAGCGGGGTCGAGCGTCGGGGCGCGCGGCGTTTCCTTCGAAAACAGGATCGCGATCTCGGCCCTGGTCACGGCCGTGGTGGTGCTGTTCACGGCCAGCGCGCTGTTCATTGTCGAACAGTGGCAGAGCGGCCAGATCGACCTGAAACGCAACCAGTCGACCCTGACCCAGATCGTCGCCGACCAGTTGGCGACCGCGGTCGCCCGCGGCGACCTTCCCGCCGAACAGAAGATGATGAAGGAGCTGGTCGCCTCGCCCGAGGTCCATGCCGTAACCCTGTTCGACGCCCAGGGCCGTCGCGCCTTGCAGGCGAATGACCCCGCCGGCGGCGAGCCCGCCGATACGGGCTATTTCGACACCCGGGCCACCCTGACCGACGGCGGCCGGAACCTCGGCGAGCTGGTGGTCAGTTCACGCGCCTTCGACCGGGCCTCGATCATCCCGCGCTATCTCGCCGTCTGCGGGGCGCTGTTCTTCGCGGCGACCGGCCTGGCGCTATTCATGGGCCGCTGGCTGGCCGGCCTTGTCGTCCACCCGGTCAACCGGCTGTCCCAGGCCATGCGCGACGTGACCGATTCAGGCGACTATTCCCAGCGCGTCCCCAACTGGGCGCGCGACGAGTTCGGTATCCTCACCGACAGTTTCAACGACCTGCTTGCCCAGCTGCAGGCCAATGATAACGCCCTGCACCGCGCCATGACCGACCTGGTCGAGGCCCGCGACGCCGCCCAGGCCGCCAATGTGCTCAAGTCGCAATTCCTGGCCAATATGAGCCATGAGATCCGCACGCCGCTGAACGGCGTCCTGGCCATGGCCCAGATCATCGAGATGGGCGAACTCCCGAGCCAGCAGCGCGAACGCGTCGAGGTGATCCGCCGTTCGGGCGAGGAACTGCTGGCCGTGCTCAACGACGTGCTCGACATTTCCAAGATCGAGGCCGGCAAGATGGAGCTCGAGGTCGGCGAGATCGACGCCGAGGTCCTGGGCGCCAACGTCCGCGGGGCCTTCGCGCCGCTGGCCGAAGCCAAGAAGAACCTGCGCTTCAACGTCGATGTTCGGCCAGAAGCGAGTGGCTTAAGGCGTGGCGATCCGGTGCGCATCGGCCAGATTCTCAACAACCTGGTCTCCAACGCCATCAAGTTCACCGCCGAGGGCGAGGTCAATGTCGTCGTCGAGGGCATCGGTCCGGACGGCCGCGACGGCTTGCGGCTGTCGGTCAAGGATTCGGGCGTCGGAATCGCCGCCGACAAGCTGCCCTTGCTGTTCCAGAAGTTCAGCCAGGCTGACGGCTCCAACACCCGCCGCTATGGCGGCACCGGGCTGGGCCTGGCCATCTGCCGCGAGCTTGCCCAGCTGATGCGCGGCAAGATCGAGGTGGAAAGCGCCGAGGGCAAGGGATCGACCTTCATCGTCACCTTGCCGGCCCCGAAGCTGGCCAGGACGCAGGAGGCGGGCGCCGCCCATCCGGCCGAGGTGCTGGACGCCGGCGAGGAACGCTCACTACGCGTGCTGGCGGCGGAAGACATTCCGACCAACCAACTGGTCCTGAAGACCATCATGCAGAGCTTCGGGGTCGAGATCACCATGGTCGACAATGGTCGCCAGGCGGTCGAGGCCTGGCTCGCCGAACCCTACGACCTGATCCTGATGGACATACAGATGCCGGAAATGGACGGCATCGCCGCGACCCGGGCGATCCGCGCGGCGGAAGCCGAGATGGGCCGGCCGCGCACGCCGATCATCGCCGTCTCGGCCAACGCCATGACCCACCAGGTGAAGGACTATCTCGCCGCCGGCATGGACGGCCATGTCGCCAAGCCGATCGAGCTGTCCAAGCTGCATGCGGCCAGCGAGGCCGCGCTCAGCCAGTCGGCCGCCACTAAGGCCGCCTGAACCTGCCGAAAGGCCGTAGATCACGATGATTTTGGATTGAATCAATCCAAAATCACAAACGTGATCGATTCCTAAAGTTAGAGCGGGTTGCGGGCGGAAAACCGCTTCGCACTTTTCCTCAACCCGCTCTAGCTGAACGGCTGGAAAACGTCCCGTTCAGGCCCCGTTGGGCAGTCGCGTCTCAGGGTATGAGCGCCGTTCGTTCGCGCGGTCCGCGCGGTCCGGCCCTTGCGTTTAGATTTCAGCTTGGAGATACCGCAGGGTCATCGGCGCCTTAGACGACGCCAATATGCGATCGCGCCGCGTGTGAACGCTGTTCGCTGACGCCAGGAGGGCCGTTTGAGCGAGTCGCAATCGGGGCAGACGCCCGCAGGCCAGCCCTATCGCGCCCCGCCGCCAAGGCGCCGCCCTGCATGGCGCACGGTGCTCTGGATTGCGCTCGCGATCGCCGTCGCCGGGATGATCGCCTATCTGCTGACGCCGCATGGCCAGCCCGCCGGTCC
>CALAEG010000190.1 GCA_937890965.1 uncultured Caulobacteraceae bacterium
GCGACAGCGGCGCCGGCGCCGGCGCCGAGGTTCAGATCGCCGATGGCGACCTTGACCGAGATGGCGTCGGGGTCCGATTGGGGCGCCGCGAGAGCGTGGCCGGCGAAGCCGACGGACGCGATCAGGGCAAGGCTGGTCAGAAGGGTCTTGGCGGACATCAGGGGGCTCCTTGTCGAGCTTCGACGGGGAGAAACCCGCGTCGAACAGGCCCTTAGGAGACGCCCGATCGCCACCGTCCGACAGGACGCCGACCCGATCTTCCGCCGATGAAACCCTGATCAGATGGGGATCCGGGCCGATCGTTCAGCCGCCGGCGCCGATCGCCGGGCGCCGGATCATCCAGATGCGGCGCTCCACCGTGAACGGGATGCTCAACTCTTTGCAGAAGTCGTCGATGGTCCACAGGACGTCGGGATGGGTCCGCGCGCAGTCGTCGCCGCAGAGGATCCCCCCGGGCTTAACCCGCCAGAACCAGTGGGTCACATCGGCGTGGAAGCCCGGATTGTGATGCAGGCCATCGAGAAAAACCAGATCGAGACTGTCTTGCGGCCAATCCCCGAAATCGTCGGGACTGTGGCCTTTCATGGCCGTGATGTTGTGGCAGTCGCTCGTGTAATGATCGAAATTCTCGCGCGTGCCCCAGGCGCCCTGATGCCGAGAGGTCTTGCCGAAATCTTCGTCGACGACGGCGTCCTCTTCCGTCTTCGCCGGCGGGGAAAAGGGGTGTTCCACCGGGTCCCAGATGTCGATGCAGGTCACCGAGACGGTGGGCTCGACGGTCTTGGACCAACACCAGGACGAGCGGCCGCAGAACGGACCGACCTCGACCATCGCGCCGCCGGCGGGAATGGTCAGCGCCAGCCGCTCGAGGATCTTGAGCTCGGCCTCGGGCATCCATCCAGGAATGTCGAGGTTATAGGGCATGGAGGGTCAGCCTTCGCCTAACCGGCCGAATTTGCACGATGATATCGATAAGGCAAACGGCGCCGGGCTCGCGTGGGTTTTGCCTGGCGGAGAGGGGCCGCATCGTCACGTTGAGTTATAACGGCCTATATTTGTCAGGTGCGCGTCCGCCGCTAGGGAGTCCCGCCATCGCCACGTCCGCGCTGAAGCCGATCCGCAATGTGATCGTGATGCTGCTCGACAGCCTCAACCGGCATATGTTGGGCTGCTACGGCGGGGCGGAGTTCCGCACGCCGAATATCGATCGGCTGGCGGCCCGCTCCGTCCGTTTCACCAACCACTATGTCGGCTCCCTGCCCTGCATGCCGGCGCGGCACGACATCCTCTGCGGCGCCCTGGACTTCCTCTGGCGGCCCTGGGGGTCGGTGGAGATCTGGGAGGACGCGATCACCGCGCATCTGCGCAAGGCCGGCGTCGTCTCGCAGCTGATCACCGACCATCCGCATCTGTTCGAGAGCGGCGGCGAAAACTACCACGTCGATTTCAAGGCCTGGGACTACCAGCGCGGCCATGAGGGCGACGCCTGGAAGACCCGGCCGGATCCATCCTGGAGCGGGGCCCCGTCCTTTGGCCGGGGCCATATGCCCTATGACGATTCACGCGGCTATTTCCGCGGCGAAGCCGACTTCCCGGGGCCTCGCACCCTTGGCGCGACGGCGCGCTGGATCGAGGAAAACGCCGGCGTCCACGACCGCTTCTTCCTGATGGTCGACGAGTTCGACCCGCACGAGCCCTTCGATACGCCGGAGCCCTATGCCAGCCTGTACGATCCCGACTGGGAAGGCCCGCACATGATCTGGCCGCCCTATGTGGTCGGGGCCAAGCAAAAGGGTGTGCTCGACGACCGTCAGGCGCGGCAGATCCGCGCCTCCTACGGCGGCAAGCTGACCATGATCGACGCTTGGTTCGGCCGGGTTCTGGACGCCATCGACGCCAAGGACCTGTGGGACGACACCATGGTCGTGCTCTGCACCGATCACGGCCACTATCTGGGCGAGAAGGACATCTGGGGCAAACCGGGCGCGCCCCTCTACCAGACCATCGCCCACATCCCGATGTTGATCGCCGCGCCCGGCCTGGGGCCAAGCGATTGCGACGCCCTGACCACCAGCGTCGACCTGTTCTCGACCTTGCAGGAGACCTTCGGCATCGAGGCCGTTCGCCAGCGCACCCATGGCCGCTCGCTGCTGCCGTTGCTGCGCGACGAGACCACCAGCGTGCGCGACCACCTGCTGGCCGGCGTCTGGGGTCGCGAGGTGCATCTGATCGAAAAGACCCGCAAATACGTTCGCGCGCCCCAGGGCAAGAACGAGCCGCTAGCCATGTATTCGAACCGCTGGTCGACCATGCCCACCCATGTGATGGATCGAACGCAGGAGCTGCCGCCGCCGGACGATCGCGCGACGCTGGACAGGATGCCGGGCAGCCCGGTTCCGGTGCTGCGCCAGATCTGGGAGGCCGGCGACGCGGTCCCCTTCTGGGCGTCGCGGCGGTTCCTGGGCAACCGGCTGTTCGACCTGGAAAACGATCCGAACGAGGAGACGGACCTAGCCGGCACGGACGAGGAAGCGTTGGCGGCCGATCGCCTGCGCGCCGCCCTAAAGGCCATCGAGGCGCCAGCGGCCCAGTTCCAGCGACTTGGTCTTTAGAGTCGGCAACCGCATCGCGCTGAGTGCGGGGGCCTCCCGGCGCTTTTGACCCCAGACGTTCGCGCGGTCGAGGCGGACCCTCGGCATGTCGCCGCCAAGCGCCTCGCCCGCCGTCGGATGGCTTGACATTCAAGCCGGACGGTCGAGAGTATCTCGGGTTCGGGGGACGTTAGAGTGCCTTGCGCTGACGTCAGCGCCGCTTGTTTTGCAAATCGCATTTCAGGAGGCCACTCGTGCCACACATCAGACTCCAAACAATCTTCGCTGCCGCGGCTCTGTTCTGCGGATTGAGCGGAATCGCCATCGCCGCCCAGGATCGGTTCACGCTGAAGGTCCCCGACGGCCTCCGGTTCGCCGAGTTCAAGGGCGGCCGAAGTCGATCAATGTTTGGGGCACTGTGAGCGCGCATGTCGCAGCGCGCTCTGACCTGGATCAAGGTAGTCGAATTTAGTCCGGATGGTCGTCCAGCTGGTCGTTCAAGATCCGTGCGGCGTCGCCGGCGGGGTCGTCGTACTGGCCGCTGCGAACAGTCCAGCAGAAGGCCGCGAGGCCGACCAGGGCCAGCGCCACCGACACCGGCGCCAGGAACAACAGAATGTTCATCGTCGGGCCTCCCAGTTCATGCGCAGTGCGTTCAGTGTGACCACTAGCGACGAGCCCGACATGGCGATGGCCGCGACGAGCGGGTTAATCAGGCCGAAGATCGCCGCGGGGGCCGCGAGCAAATTGTAGAGGGCCGAAAAGCCGAAATTCTCCAGCGCCCGTCGCCGCGCCGCGCGTGCCACGTCGACAGCATCGACCACGGCCATCAGGTCGTCACCTTCGAACACCAGATCGGCCGCGTTCTGGCTGGCGTCGACAGCGGCGCTGGGGGTGCTGTCAGTCCAACGGCAACTCGTCTCTGGCGTGACGCAGTGAGCCCAAACCCAACCGACGTTTACCCCATGACTGCCCGCCACTCCGCCAGCGCGGCGGAGCGTCTCTCCCTATAGATTTGGCGGCTGACGAGATGGCGCTCCTGACTGAAATGGTTGTGGACCGAGG
>CALAEG010000191.1 GCA_937890965.1 uncultured Caulobacteraceae bacterium
GGCGCTGGGCCTGGCGAAGCTGGCCTCGGGGTCCGCGCGGCTGTCCGGGCGCGATGTGGCCGAACTCGGCCCGGAGGAGCGAGCCGGGAGGGTCGCCTATCTGCCGCAGGAGCGCCGGCTGGCCTGGAGCCTGGCCGCCTGGCGGGTGGCCTCCCTCGGCGCCATCGACCGGCCGCCGGCCCTGGCGCGCGAAGCGGCGCTCCAGGCGCTGGCGCGGGTGGAGATGTCGGGCCTGGCCGATCGCGGCGTGCTGGAGATGTCCGGCGGCGAGCGGGCGCGAGTGCTGCTGGCCCGGCTGCTCGCCACCCGCGCGCGCTTGCTGGTGGCGGACGAACCGGTGGCGGGACTGGATGTCGAGGCGCAGTTCCACACCCTGGACCTGCTCCGCGAAGAACCCCGGGCCGGTCGCGCCGTGCTGGTCACCCTGCACGACCTGACCCTGGCGGCGCGGGCCTGCGACCGGGTGGTGGTCATCGACCATGGCCGCATCGTCGCCGACGGCTCTGTCGCCGAGGTGCTGACGCCGGCCTGCCTGGCCGAGGTCTTCGGGCTGGCCGGCGCGCTGGTGGAAACACCCGCCGGGACGGTGCTGGCGGCCAGGCGGCGAGAGCCGGGCGCCTAAACGAAAATCGCCGCGGCGCATGAACGCCGCGGCGACGATCTCAGGCGTCTGAAGGCTAGAACTTGAACTGGGTGTAGATGCCGACCTCGTTGAAGCCACCCGAGGTGCGCAGCACGCCATTCGAGGTGGGCGCCAGCACCGTGGTTCCGTCGCTGTAACCGCCGGTCGGCGCGTGGGCGATGTCCTCGTGCTTGTAGACCAGGGCGATATCGACGGTCTTCACGGGCTCATAGCTGACGCCGATATTGTAGTAGTTGTACCGCTCCATGCGCGCGAGCTTCATGCTGGGGTCCAGCCCGTCATAGCGGCCGAACACCGCCCATTGCGGGGTGACGTTATATGAGCCGAAGACCGACCAGCCCTGGGCCTGGTCCGGGGTCAGCTTGGGCACGACCTTCCAGTCGGTGGCGTTGAAATACTCCACCCCGGCGCGGATCTGACTGTTGGTATAGGCCAGCAGCACATCGTAGCGGGTCGCGGTCTGCGGCGCCGGTGGCGCTGTCGGCGGCGCGGTCTGGATATCGTTGCCCAGCTTGCCCCAATAGCCGCCGCCGGCCAGCACGAAGCCGTTCCAGTTGAAGTTGGCGCGGGCCTCGACATCCATCTGTTGCGAGCGGGTCGGGTTCTTGTAGCCGGCGCCGTCGACCACCGAGACCGAATAGTCGAACAGGCCCTTGCCCAGGTCGCCGTGCGCGTTGACGCCCCAGTCCGACGAGTTGCCGAACTTGTTCTGGTCGATCATCACCTTGTCGATATAGCGGTAGCCATAGAGGTCCTCGACGAACGGGATCCAGGGGGTCTTTTCCGCGCCGCCCTGGATGATGAACTCGTCGGCGTACTTGGCCTGGACATAGGCGTACTTGATCGCTTCCGACCCCATCAGCGTACCGCTCCCGAAGGTTCCGCCGTTCAGGATGATGCCGTTGGGAGCGAAGTCGATGGCCAGTTCGGCCGAGTAGATCGGGCTGAACTGGTGGTCGATAATCAAATAGGCGCGCTTGATGTCGGCGCCCGTGCCGTTGATCTTGTTGGGTGTCGGCGTCTGGTTGATGTTGGACACGTCGGTGAAGACGGTGGCGCTGACCTTGG
Organism: uncultured Caulobacteraceae bacterium; assembly: GCA_937890965.1. GTDB lineage: Bacteria > Pseudomonadota > Alphaproteobacteria > Caulobacterales > Caulobacteraceae > Poindextera. The sequence goes on from CALAEG010000191.1 coordinate 1,712, forward strand.
TGCCGTCGGTCCAGCTCGACTTCGGCTTCACCGCGGCGACGGCGGTCTGAACGTCGGTGGGGATGGTCTGGATCTGCGCCTGCAGCTCACTTCGGGTCGCCTGGGTGTCGGCCTCGGCGGCGTCGGCCTTGGCTTCGGCGGCCTGGGCGCGGGCCTCGTCGGCCTGGCGGGCGGCGGTTTCGTCGTTGAGCCGACTTTCCAGCGTGCTCACCGCGGAGGTCAGGCTCTCGATCTTCTCCTGGGTCACCGTGTCGACCGCGGCGGCCGCCGTCGCGTGATGGTGTCTGGGCGCGGCCTGGGCGGTCGCGCCGAATGCGCCGGCGAACAGCACGCCAAGCGCCGCGCCGCTGAGCAGCGCGCATCTTTTCTGCATAGGTCCGATCCTTGTTCCCCAACCCCGATCGGTCGATCAGGCCGGACCCGCTTAGCTTTCGAGCATGACGCTCACGCAACGCTTCTGCGACGATTTTATTACGGGATGAGACGCGTTCGGAGGTGTGGCCGAAAGCCCACAGCGATATCGTCCGTAGTCGGACTAAACTGAGCCTAGGGCGCGGCGTTGGCGATCGGGGCCGCGGCCAGGGTCGGAGTCACGCTGGCGACACGGCCGCCATAGACATAGCCGCCCCGTTTCAGATCCTCGGCCAAGTGCAGTGTCGTCGTCCCGCCGTTCAGCCGCGCCCGATAGACCTCGGCCGCTTCCATCACCCGCATCACGTAGTTGCGGGTCTCGGAGAAGGGGATGCACTCGATGAAATCGACCGGATCGACCGTCGATGAGCGCGGATCGCCGCAATAGCCGACCCATTCGGCCGGCCGCCCGGGCCCGGCATTATAGGCCGCGGTCGCCAGGACGTAGGAGCCGCCGAAATTGTCGATCAGGTTGCCGATATAGTAGGAGCCCAGGCGCATGTTGTAGTCGGGGTCGTCCAGCATGCCGGGGCGATAGGGCTCGCCCATCTTGCGCGCCAGCGCCTCGGCGGTGCCGGGCATCAGCTGCATCATGCCGCGCGCGCCGACGTTCGAGCGCAGGATCGGGTCGAAATTGCTTTCCTGTCGGGTGAGGCTGAAGACGATGGCCGACTCGCCCGAGCCGGGGAACAGCGGCGTCGTGCGCACAGGATAGCCGCGCTCGGGTAGGACGACGCCATGCTGGGCCGCGGCGCGAACCACGCGCATGGACAGATCCTGGTCGCCATAATTGCGCGCCAGATCGACCAGCAGCACATATTCCTCAGGCGTCGGCATGTCCTCGGCGGCGGCGAGTACGAAGGCGCGGTAGAGGTCGTGGTCGTCCAGGCTGGCCAGGATGCGAGCGGCGCGAATCACGTCGCGGCCCTCGAACCGCGCCGCCGCCGCGGTGCCCGGAACGGGGTCGCGGCCGATATTGATCTGCTGCAGGCCGGCCTTTTCCGCCGCCAGCTGGCCGTAGAAGGTAGTGTAGTGGCCGCCGCCCTCGACATAGAAGGTCATGGCCTGCACCTGATCGCCCTCGGCCTCGGCGGCGCGACCGCGCCAATAGAGCGCCCTGGCCTGGCTGATCGGGGTCGAGCTGGCCTTCTGGATATTGGCGAAATGGGCATCGGCCACGGCCGGCTGATGCAGCTTCGAGAGCGCCAGCCAGCCGGCATAGAATTCCGCCTCGGTATAGTCGACGCCGGCGGCCAGGCCGCTCTTGTCGGCGAGCGCGTAAGCCGCGCGATAATCGCCATTCTTCAGCGCGTAGTTGATCAACTGCTTGCGCAACGTCCAGACCCGGCTGGCCGCCTCGTCGCAGGGCATGGTCTGCGGGAACCGGCCGACCAGGGCCAGGGCGGAGCTGTCCATGTCTTGCGCGTGCAGATAGCGCGCGCGTTCGACCGCCAGCCCGGGATCCTGGGCGGCCGAGGGCGGCGCCGAATCGGCCAGCTGCATGGCGTTGCGGGCATTGGAGCGCAGCGCCATGCGCGCCTGGGCGACGGCCTGCTGATCGGCCGGCAGCAGGGCCAGAATGTCGTGCAGGGCCGGCCCCTGCACCCCATAGAGCAGGGTGTCGGCGCGCTGGATGTGGTCGCCGACGGTGAGGAAGCCGCCGAACCGCGTCAGCATGGTCCGCTGCACATCGGCCTCGAAGATCTGAGTGCGCCACCAATGCCGGATCAGGGCCTGGGCGTCGGTGGTGCGCCCCATCTGCTGGTAGGCGCCGGCCAGCGCCATGGCTCCTTGCGCCGAGGTGGGATCGGCGCCGCCGAACCAGGCGACCACCTGGGCGGGCGGCAGGCCGGAGGTGTCGAGCGCTTTTTCCGCCACGGTCTGACGCCGCGCCGGGCGCGGCCAGCCGACCAGGTCGCGCCTGGCCTGGTCGAGTTCGAAAAAGGCCAGCTGCTCGCCGGCGGCGTCGACCATGGCCCAGAGCACGATCTTGCGCGCCACCGGGTCGGTCATCTGCTGCATGGTCGCCTGGGCCGCGCCGGAGTCGCCCCGCCGGGCCGAACTCAGGGCGCTCTCCAGCGCCTGGCGGTCGCTGTCCGACAGATAGGTCGATGAAGCCATGGACGGAAAGCTGACCAGGGGCAGGGGCATGCTGGGCGTCGGCGTCGCGCCGACCGATTGCGACAGGGGCCCCGATGCGACCGGCGCGGTCAGGGGCGTCGTCGGCTGGGCCGGCCCCGACAGAATCTGGATCGGCCGCGCCGGCGGGATGATCGG
>CALAEG010000192.1 GCA_937890965.1 uncultured Caulobacteraceae bacterium
AAGATGCGCTGGGGGTCGTCGGGCTGGCGGGCGAGCAGTTCGGCGGTGCTCTTGGCGGCCTGCTGGAAGAAGACCAGGGCCGCGTCCATGTCGCCCCGCTTCTCGCGCAGATCGCCCATCAGGTGCAGGACCCGGGCGCGCCGGCCCAGCGAGCTGGCGTCCAGCTGGGCGCCATTCTGGGCGGCATAGTAGGCCATGGAGCGCTGGGCAACGTCGTCGAGCAGGTCGAGGCGGCCGGCCGGTTCGAGCTTGCGGCCCAGGTCGGTCAGCATGAACTCGATCAGCCCCTCGGCCTGGGTCCGCTGGATCTCGGCCTCGTGGCGCGCGGCGAGAGCCACCGCCGTCAGCCCGCCCATGAGCACCATGCCGGCCAGCGCGGCGGTGGTGATCGCCAGCAACTGCCCATGCCGGCGCTGGGCGTCGCGCCGGATCAGTTCGTCAAGGCCGCACCCAAGCATGCCCGCCAGCAGCTTCAAGAGCGCCATCCGGCGCCCGTCGCCCTCGGGCCGCAGATCCGCCGCGGCCGGCTCGGCCGGCTCGGTCCCGACCGCACCGTCGCCGTCCAGGTGGAAGCGCAGCGCGCGCGGGAAGCACTCCAGCGCCTCGTGGCCGGCCTCCTCGGACGCAAAGGGCTCGCCGGCGACGATCACCGGCAGGACACGGCCCTCGCCATGCAATCGCTTGAAGCGGACGATTTCGCTCTCCACCCAGGGTGAGTTGGCCGCGTCGGGCGAGCAGATGACGATCAGGAAGGCCGAGCGTTCCAGAATCCTCTGCACGCGCTCCATCAGGTCAGGATCGGCGGCCAGGTCTTCGCGATCGCGGAAGATCGGCTTGAAATGCCTCGGCGCCCCGCCGGCGGCGGTCTCGCGGCCGACCAGTCGGCGCGGGACCGGATAGGCCTCCAGCGCCCGATGCAGCCAGTCGGCCCAGCCCTTGTCGGTGTGGCTGTAACTCAGGAACGCCCAGTACCGCTGGTTCAGGTCCATTGGGCGCGCCCTCCGGTGGTCGCGGTTGGACTATCGCCTAAAGCCTAGCAAATTCTCCCTATCCCCCAAAGCAAAGGCCGTTTCATGGCGTGCACCGCGGCCGCCGGCCTGGAAACAGAACGCGAACATGATATAGCGGCTGGATGGACGGCGCCCAGGCCCAGACCGAGCTCCCCGCACCCTTCGACGCCTGGTTCGCCGAGCGGGGGTGGCGGCCGCGGGCGCATCAGCTGGCCATGCTGGACGAGGCCACGGCCGGTCGCGACGCCATGCTGATCGCACCCACCGGTGGCGGCAAGACCCTGGCCGGCTTCCTGCCCAGCCTGATCGAACTGGCGACGCGCCCGCGTCCCAACACGCCGCCGGGCATCCACACCCTCTATATTTCGCCCTTGAAGGCGCTGGCCGTCGATATCGAGCGCAACCTGATGGCGCCGATCGCCGAGATGGGGCTCTCGATCAAGGCGGAGTCGCGCACTGGCGATACCGGCATGGCGCGGCGTCAGCGCCAGCGGGTCAAGCCGCCCGACATCCTGCTGACCACGCCCGAGCAGCTCGCCCTGTTCTGCGCCTGGGAGGGCGCGCGGCTCTATTTCGAGGACCTGGCCTGCGTCATCGTCGACGAGGTCCACTCGATCTGGCCCTCCAAGCGCGGCGATCTGTTGGCGCTGGACCTGGCCCGGCTGCAGCAATTCGCGCCGAAGATGCGCCGCGTCGGCCTTTCGGCGACGGTGGACGATCCAGCGGTGATCCAGCGCTGGATGGCGCGGACGGCGGGCGCCGAGGTCGACCTGGTCCTGGGCGCGGCCGGCGCCCCGCCAGTGGTGGACATGCTGTTGTCCGAAGGCCAGGTGCCCTGGGCCGGTCACACCGCTCACCACGCCATGGCCGAGGTCTATGAGGTCATCAAGCGCGCCCGTATCGCGCTCGTCTTCGTCAACACCCGCTTCCAGGCCGAGTTCGCCTTCCAGGAGCTGTGGCGTTTGAATGAAGACAGTCTGCCCATCGCCCTGCATCACGGCTCGCTGGCGGCCGAACAGCGGCGCAAGGTCGAGGCCGCCATGGCGCGCGGCACGCTTCGGGCGGTGGTCTGCACCTCGACCCTCGACCTTGGCGTCGACTGGGGTGACGTCGATCTGGTCATACAGCTCGCGTCGCCCAAGGGCGCCTCGCGCATGGTGCAGCGCATCGGCCGCGCCAATCACCGGCTGGACGAGCCGTCCCACGCCCTCTTCGTGCCCGCCAACCGCTTCGAGATGCTGGAATGCCAGGCCGCGCGCGAGGCGATCGCGGAAAACGCCCTGGATTCCGAGCCCGAACGCACCGGCGCCCTGGATGTGCTGGCCCAGCACATCATGGGCCTGGCGTGTTCCGAGCCCTTCGACCTGGTCTCGCTCTATGACGAGTTGCGCACCGCCGGGCCCTATCGCGACCTGAGCTGGGAAGACTACGAACAGGTGGTCGATTTCGTCTCAACCGGCGGCTATGCGCTGAAGACCTACGACCGCTTCCGCCGCATCGTCAGAGGCCTGGACGGCCTGTGGCGGGTGCGCAACGAGGAGACGGCGCTCCGTCATCGGATGAATGTCGGCGCCATCGTCTCGCCGGCCATGCTCAGCGTACGGATCTCGTCGGGGCGCCGCTCATCCCCCGGCCGCAAGATCGGCGAGGTTGAGGAGGGCTATCTCGAAGTTCTGGAGGTGGGCGACACCTTCGTCTTCGCCGGCCAGGTCTGGCGACTGATGGGGGTGACGGGCACGGACGTCCTGGTCACCAGCGCCGCCGGCGAGGACGCCAAGATGCCCTCCTGGGGCGGCTCGAAATTCGCACTGTCGACCTTCCTGGCCAGGCGGGTACGACAGCTGATGAGCGATGGCGACCACTGGCGCGTGCTGCCCGACGACGTGCGCGAATGGCTGGAGATCCAGCGGGACCGCTCGGCCATCCCGGCCCAGGATGAGATGCTGCTGGAAACCTTCCCGCGCGGCCAGCGCCACTTCATGGTCGCCTATCCGTTCGAGGGGCGCCTCGCCCACACCACCCTGGCCATGTTGCTCACCCGGCGGCTGGAGCGTCTCGGCGTCGGGCCGCTGGGCTTCGTCTGCAACGACTACGCGCTGGTGGTCTGGTCCATAAAGCCCATGGACGGCCTCGATTTCGCCGACCTGTTCGCCGAGGACATGCTGGGCGACGATCTGGAAGCCTGGTTTGCCGAGAGTTCGATGATGAAGGCGGCTTTCAAGGCCTGCGCGTTGATCAGTGGCCTGATCGAGCGGCGGTTTCGCCAGGACCAGAAGTCCGGCCGCCAGATCAGCTTCTCGACCGACCTGGTCTATGACGTGCTGCGCCGCCACCAGCCCGATCACCTGCTGCTCAAGGCCGCCCGCGCCGATGCGGCCAAGGGCATGGTCGACGTGGCGCGGCTGGGCCAACTGCTCACCCGCATCAAGGGCCGCATCCGGCACAGCCCGCTGGAGCACCTGTCGCCCTTTTCGGTGCCGATGATCCTGGAGATCGGCAAGCAGCGTTCACCGGGCTCGGCCGGCGAGATGATCCTGGCCGAGGCCGCCGAGACCCTCATCGCCGAGGCGACGGCATGAGCCCCGCCGCCTTCGCGCGCAGCCCCTGCGGCGGCATCGCTGTTCGCATCGGTGAGGCCGAGGCCCTGCTGCGGGCCACAGGCGCGCTCTGGCTGGCGGCGGCGCGGACCCTGGTGGTGGCCGACCTGCACTTCGAAAAGGGCTCGGCCTATGCCGCGCGTGGCCAGATGCTGCCGCCCTATGACACCGGCGAGACCCTGCGTCGCCTGGCGGCCGAGGTGGAGGCGCTTCAGCCGGCCGCGATCGTCTTCCTGGGCGACAGCTTCCATGACGGCGAAGGCGAGGCGCGCATGGCCACCGGCTACGCCGAGGCCCTGGTCGCGCTCTCGCGAGGCCGCAGCCTGGTCTGGGTGGTCGGCAATCACGACGCCGATGGCCCGAGTGACCTGCCGGGCGAGGTGGTCGATGACGTGCGCCTGGAGGGCCTGACACTGCGCCACGAGCCGCGGGTTGGCCCCCAGGCCGGCGAGGCCGCCGGCCACCTGCACCCCTGCGCCCGCGTCACCGGCCCCGGGCGCACGGTGCGTCGCCCCTGCTTCGTCACAGACGGCCAGCGGATCGTGCTCCCCGCCTTCGGCGCCTATGCCGGCGGCCTGAACGTCCGCGACCGCGCCTTCGCAACCCTCTTCGCCGCCCCGCCGCTGGCCATTGCCCTCGGGCCCCGCCACGCCCAACCCATCGGCTGGCGCCGACTGGTGGGGGACTGACCCCGTTCCGAGCGGATAGGGAGCACACGTCACGACACGGCAAACGAGCTATACAGTTGCCGCACGTTCGCACCCGGAGGTTCGTCCTGCCTCGCCATCGCCTGATCGTCGCTGGGGCCTTCCGGATCGCCGGTTGGGTAATCGGCGCGCCGTCGTTGCTGGCGACGCTGGGTTTCACCGCTGGGGCGTTCATCTTCGGCAGCGGTCCGCCGCAGGACAATTCGCCCTATCTCAGCGTCAAGACCTATGGGCCGACCGGAGCGCTCCAGAATGGGGCGCATGCCGTGGGCAACCTGTTCTCGTTCATGGGCATGCTGGCGACCACTCTCATGGTCGTGCTGGCGATCTTCGCGCTGGCCGTCACGCTGTTCGCCGTCCTGCTCTACCTGACTGGCCGCGGTCTGAAGGCTTCAGCCGCCTGGGCGCGGATCGTCGCCGGCCTGGTGTCGGTTCTAACGCTGGCGAACTGCGCCATCGCCCTGACCGCTCTGACCTCTGACGGTCAGTTGGTCGACGGCCTTGTCATGGTCGGACTTTCATACGGATTCTGGGTGCTGGTCTGGAGGTTCGCCGACCCCTCGCCTAGCCCAGCCCATACGACTCCAGCAGGGTGAGCGCGAAGCGCGTCACCTCCGGCGGCGCCTCGCAGCGCTCGGCCACGTCCTTGGAATAGGTCTTGAAGCTTTCGAGTTCGGTCAGCGGGCTGGCGTCCTCGGTCTTGGTATTGACGAACAGGTGAACGAATTCGAGCCCATTGCGAAAGAGGGCGTAGGTCACGTGCGCCGGCGCAGTGGCCTTCAGCTCGGCGAAGACAGCGCGGGACAGGGCTTCGTTCTCGTCGGCGCGGTCCGGCTTGGCCGTGTAGCGCACCAGTGTCACTCTCTGCATGATCGTCGTCCTTTCATGGGGTGGCGCACAACAGGCGCCGCTAAGGTCAAAGAGACCAGGGCGGCCGGAAAATATTTGGAGGATCGATCATGGCGGACGATGCGCGCGGCGAGCTGACACCGACCGGCCAGGCCGAGATTGCGCTCTGGCCGGAGGCGCCGCCGCGCACCATTCCGGACGTTGGGACTGAATCCTCCTATCGCGCGCCGGCCGGGGTCGCGGCGGATACGCTGATGCTGCGCAACATCTCGCGGGCTTCGCTGACGGTGTTCGAGCCGCGCGCCGGCGCGGCCAACGGCATCGGCGTCATCGTCGTCCCCGGCGGCGGCTGGCGCATCCTGGCCTGGCAGCACGAGGGCCTGGACGTGGCCCGCTGGTTCGCCGATCGCGGCTACACCGCCTTCCTGCTCAAGTACCGGGTGATGGGCACGCCCGCCGATCACGCCGTCTTCACCGCCAATATGGCCGCGCTGGATGCGCGGGTCGCAGCACCCGGTCCCGCCGCCAAGGCCCCGCGCGCCATGGACGAGCTGCTGACCGACGAGGCCTCGCGCCACGCCCGCGAGATCGCCGCCGACGATGGCCGCCGCGCCATGCAGATCGTCAGGAGTCGCGCCGCCGAATGGGGTCTGAGCCCCGAGCGGATCGGCATGATCGGCTTTTCCGCCGGCGCCTTCCTGGTCGCGGATGTGGCGATGAAGCCGCAAGCCCCGGCCATGGCCTTTGTCGCGGCGATCTATGGTGGCGAGACGCGCGGGCGGCCCGTGCCCGCCGACGCGCCGCCGCTCTTCACCCTCATCGCCCAGGATGACCGGTTGCTGTTCAAGATGGTGGAGGGCCTCTACGCCGACTGGTCCAACGCCGACCGGCCGGCGGAACTGCACATCTTCGCGCGTGGCGGCCACGGCTTCGGCATGGTGCGGCAGAATCTTCCCGTGGATCGCTGGATCGACCTGCTCGGCGACTGGCTGAAAGATCAGGGCTTCGGCTGAGTCCTACTGCGCCGCCGCGCTCAGGCGCTGGATCACCGTTCCATCCAGCGTGCCGGTAGACGGCATCCCCTGGTCGCGCTGGTAGGCGGCGATGGCGAGGCTGAGGGCTGGGGAATTCACCCCGTCGTACGGGCCCTGGTAATAGCCCAGCCGGGAGAGGCCGCGCTGGGCGGTGGTGACGTCGGCGGAACCGCCGGCCGTCACCGTGGCCTGGGCGAGCTGGGTGGCGCCAAGCTGTGGGCCCTGCGCCTGGAAGCCCGCGGCGGAGCGCTCGGCGGCGGCCTGGGCCTCGGGCGACAGCTGGCTCTTCAGGCGCTGAGCCGAGGTGCGCGATTCCGCGTCGCCGGCGCGGGCGGCGATCAGGTACCACTTATAGGCTTCGGCCGGGTTCTGGCTGACGCCGAAGCCTTCCTCGTAGAGCCGGGCCAGATTGTACTGGCTGTCGACCAGGCCGAGGTCCGCCGCGCGATGGAACCACTGGGCGGCCAGCGTGGTGTTCTTCGGCCCGCCGGCGCCCTCGAAATAATAGAGGGCGAGGTTGTGCATGGCCTTCTGGTCGCCGCCCTCGGCCGCGCGTTCGGTCCAGACCCGGGCCTGATCGGCGTCCTTCTTCACACCGGCGCCGCCGGCCTCATAGAGCTTGGCCAGGTAGAATTGGGCCGGGGCATAGCCGAGATTGGCGGCCTTCTTGATGATGTCGACGCCGGAATTGTCCTTCGCCTCCACCCGGCGAACGCCGTCGGCATAGATTTCGGCGCCGGCCTCGCTCTGCGCGGCGCTGGGCGCGGGTCCGGCGGCGGCGGGTCCGCCGGCGGGGGTGGGCGCCAGCGCCACCGCGGCCAGGGGCTGGCCGCCTTCGCCGGGGCCGGGCTTTTCGCCGTTGACGGGGGATTTGAACGCGCCAAGCCCCATGGCGTCGGCGACGCGATTGGGCAGGGCGCCGCCGGGCTTTTGCAGGACGATCTCGTAGCCGACCAGGGCGACGGCCAGGGCCGCGGCGCCGCCGGAGACGAAGAGGGCGGTGGTCAGGGTCGAGCCACCGCGGCGCTTCTTCGGTTCGGGTTTGCGGCCGAGGCCGCCGAACATGCCGCGGCTGTCAGGCTTGCGCGCCTTGCCGGCCCGGGCTTCGGCGGGGCTCAGATTGGCCGCGCGGGCGGCGGCGCGGGCCTGTTCGATCAGTTCGCGGGTGGAGAGCGGGGTTGTCGGCAGC
>CALAEG010000193.1 GCA_937890965.1 uncultured Caulobacteraceae bacterium
ATGGAGACCTCGAAGGGCACGCTCAGGAAGATCGACAGGTCCCAGAAATCGAGCAGCTCCGGCCGATGCAGAAAGATGCCGTCGAAGACCAGGATGGCGTTCGGCGCGGCCAGATGCGCCTTGTCCGCGACCGGGCGGTCGGTCAGGTGGTCGAAGGCGGCCGTGCGGTAGGCGCGCGATCCCTCGGGTGCGAGCGGATCGAGCAGGCAGCGGCGCAGGGCGGCGTAATCATAGGAGTCGAGATAGAAGCCCTCCGGCGAGGCGCGCCCGCGGGCATAACGGACCGCGCGCGGATTGTGGAAGTCGTCCACCGAGGCGCGGATGATCGGGCGTCGCGACGGCGCCAGCACCGAGGCCAGTTCGTCGGCGAACACGGTCTTGCCGGCGCCGTCCACCCCGTCGATGGCGACGCGGCCGACCCGGGTGGCGGGCAGTTCCAGGACGCGCGCGGCCGCCTCGCGCAGAATCTCGGCGCGTTGCGGGCTTTCATGCGGGCGGAAGGCGAGCGGCTCCTGCATCGGTTTTAAGTCTATCCCCGCGTCGCTGCTGCCACCAAGCTGTCAGCAGGGTGGATGTACGTCACGCATCTCAATGGAGACGCCATCATGTTCGCCACCGTTCTGGACCACTTCGCCACCCCGCCCTGCGCCAAGCTGCTCGGGCTCGACATCATCGACGCCAAGCCGAACGACGGCTGGGTCCGCATCCGATTTGAGGCCCGGCCGGAGTTCTGCAACGCGTCGGGCAATGTCCAGGGCGGCATCCTGGCCGCCATGCTCGACGACACCATGGGTCCAGCCGTGCTGATCACCACCCATGCCGAAACCTTGCCCACCACCATCGACATGCATGTCAGCTACCTCGCGCCCGCCGTGCCGGGCCCGCTGATCGGCGAGGCCATGGTGGTCCAGCTGGGCAAGACGGTGGGCTTCGTCGAGGCGCGGTTGGCCGACGAGAGGGGTCTGATCGTCGCGCGGGCGACGGCCAGCGTGCGGCTTGTGCCCCTGGCCAAGGCGATGGCGCGGCATGTCGAGGGCGCGGTCGCCGCCTGACCTTATTTTTACCCGGATCATATTGCATTTAAATTTGTATCCGGGTAGTTTTTCGTATGACCGTGCCCCGGACCGTGACCGCATTCCAAAGTTCGCGCCGTATCGCCTCGGGCCCCTTGTTGGCCGTCGCGTCGGCGGTCAAGTCGGTGATCGACGCGCACGATCCCGAACCGGTGCTGATCTTCGACGATCATAGCAGCGAGCTGGTCGATGTGGACTTCCGCGGGACGCCGGACGAGGTCCGGGATCGGCTGGCGCGCGCCTTTCCACAAGACCAGCCGGGCGCACGTGGCCGCGGCCGGCCGAAACTGGGGGTAGTGGCGCGGGAAGTGACGCTTCTGCCGCGCCATTGGGACTGGCTGGCGGAACAGTCAGGCGGCGCCTCGGCGGCCTTGCGCCGGCTGATCGACGAGGCGCGTCGCGGCGCCGCCACCGAACGACGCCGGGCGCAGACCGCCCTCTACCGCTTCATGACCGCCATGGCCGGCGACGCGGCCGGCTATGAAGAGGCCATCCGCGCCCTGTTCGCGGGCGATCGCGCCCGGTTCGACAGCCTGATCGAGGCTTGGGCTCCGGACGTCCGCGATCATGCCTGGCGGCTGGCCCCGGCCGCTTTCGGGGAAGCGCCCTCGGCCCTCGACGCGTTCATTCCACAGGAGCGGCGCGAGGCCGTGTTGCGCGCGGTCGAGGCGGCCTTTCCCGGCGCCGCGATCGAAAAGGTCGAGGCGATCACCGGCGGCGCGTCGGGCGCGCTGATCTTCAAGGTGGTCGTGCGGGGCGCGGACTATCTGCTGCGCCTGGAGATCGGCCGTGACGCCTTTCGCGATCCGGAGCGGCAATATGCCTGCCTGAGGATCGCCGCCGAGGCCGGTGTCGCGCCGAAGCTCTTCTATGCCGATGCGCGCGACGGGGTCGCCATCACCGACTTTGTCCGCGCCGCGCCCGGCGATGCGGACAAGGCGCGCGGCGTGCGCGCGGTCGCGATCGTGGACCAGCTTCTCAGGCTCCACGCCGCCCCGCTGTTCCCCCGCCTGGTCGATTACATGCAGGGCATGGAGACCCTGATCGGTCAGGTCCGCGAGACCGCAATCCTGCCGCCCAAGGGCCTGTTCAGCATGCTGAGCGCCTTTGGGGCGCTGAAGGCGGCCTATCCAGCCGGCGCCCCCGATCTGGTCTCCAGCCACAACGACCTCAACCCCAACAACATTCTGTTCGACGGCGAGCGCCCTTGGTTCGTCGACTGGGAGTCCGCCTTCGCCGCCGACCGCTATGTCGACCTGGCCACCGTCGCCAACTGTTTCGCCAAGAGCGAGGCCGAGCGAGAGGCGGTGCTGCGGGCCTATTTCGGCGCGGCGCTGGATGATTATCGCCGCGCCCGCTTCTTCCTGATGCGGCAGATCAACCGGCTCTTCTATGCGACCGTGATGCTGAACGCGGCGGCGGCCGAACGGCCGGGCGCCCGGCTGACGGCGGTCGATCTGGACGTGCCGCGGCTCGCCGACATTCAGGGCGAGGTGGGCGACCTGACCACCTACGACGGCCGGGTGCGCGCGGCCTGCGTCTTTCTGAACGAGGCGGTCCACGACGTGGCCAGCCCGCGGTTCGCCAGCGCCGCGGCCCGTGTGGCGGCTGGGTGAGGGCTCAGAGCGGCTTGGTCATCCACAGCACCAGATCGTCGTCGAGGCGCACCGTCTCCATGGGCGCGAGCGTCCGCTCCGCATAGGCGATCCCCCGCCCGTCGGGGCGATAGCCGAGCTTGGTATAGAGGCGCTGGGCGGGGCCATAATCGGGATAGAGTCCGACGCCGATGCCCATCACCGGCTTGCCGGCGTCGCGGGCGCGATCCTCGAAATGGCGGATGAGGGCGGTGCAGACGCCCTGGTTGCGCACCTTCACGTCGACGCCCAGATTGTTGATCTCCGGAATGCCCTCGGCGCGGAACGGCGCGTAGCCGGGCGCCCAGAGCAGGTTGCCGTAGCCCAGGGGCCGCGTCCCCTCCCAGGCGATCGCCACCAGCCGCCGACCGATCGTCTGATCGGCCAGATAGAGCGCCCAGAGAACCGGATCGGGGTTCCAGCCATTGCCGCCATCGACGGCCGCCAGCTGGTCGCGGTCTCCGGCCTGGAGATTGCGAATTTCAATATCCATCCGACACGGTCTTTGGTTTGAGCCTCTGGCGGGCTATCGCGTCGAAGCTTTGGCGCCAACAGCGGAGTCATCCATGCTCAGTCATCTGTCCTTCGGCGTTGCCGATTTAGCGCGGGCGACGGCCTTCTACGACGCGGCGCTGGCCCCACTGGGCTATGCGCGGGTCTGGACCAATGCGCACGGCGTCGGCTACGGCGCGCCGGGCGGCAACGATAAGCTGGCGCTCTTCCCGAGAGCCGACGCCCTGGCGCCCGGCGCTGGGTTCCATGTCGCCTTCGATGCCCCGAGCCCCGAGGCCGTGGATGGTTTCCACGCCGCGGCCATCGCCGCCGGCGGGACCGATGACGGCGCGCCGGGCCTCAGGCCGCGCTACAGCCCGACCTACTACGCCGCCTTCGTGGTCGATCCGGACGGCTACAAGCTTGAGGCCGTCTGCCAGTAGCTCAGGCCGGTTTGGCTTCCTTTTCAAAGGCCCGCCCGGCCTTCAGCCCATCGAGATCGCGGCCGACGGTCGCCACCGCCAGGTCGCGGCCGTCCTTGGCGAAGCGGATCAGGGCGTCTTGCTTTTCCAGCGAACCTTCGATCTTCGGCGCGTCGAACGCCTCGGCATGGCCGACATAAGAGATGGTCGTGCCCGCGTGCGCGCTCCAGAAGAACGGGGTGTCGCTGAACGGCGCGTCGTCGCCCAGCAGCAGGCGCGCGACATGCTGGCCCTGGCGTTCGGCGTGGACCCAGTGCTCGACGCGGATGACCTTGCCGGTGTGGGCGTCGGGGAAGCGGGCGATGTCACCGACGGCATAGACATTGTCGGCCGAGGCGCGCAGCCAGCGGTCGACCACGACGCCGTTGTCGACCTTCAGGCCGGCGGCCTCGGCCAGCGCCGTGCGCGGCCTGACCCCGGTGCCGGCGACGATGAAGTCGGCCTCGATCGCCTCGCCATTGTCGAGGCCGAGCTTGCCGTCCTGATAGCCCTGCACCTTGCGGCCGAGATGGAACACCACGCCCTTCGCCTCGTGAAGGCCGCGGATCCACTGGCCAACCTCGTCGCCGAGCACGCGGGCCAGCGGAATGGCCTCGGGCGCCACAACATGCACCTCCAGGCCCAGGTGTCTCAGCGAGGCCGCCACCTCCAGCCCGATGAAGCTCGCGCCGACGATGGCGACGCGGTGCGCGCCCTTGGCGGCGGACGCGATCGTCTCGGCGTCCTTCAGCGAGCGGAGGGTGAAAACCTTGGGGCTGTCGAAGCCGGGGATCGGCGGCCGCTGCGGCTCGGCGCCCAGGGCCAGGACCAGGGCGTCGTAGCTGAGGTCGTCGCCGGCTTTGAGCGCCGCGGTTCGTGCGCCCAGATCCAGTTTGACGATCTCGGTCTTCAGCCGCAGATCGATGTCGTGGTCCTTGTACCAGCCGTCTTCGCGCAGCGGCATCCATTCCGCCGGCGCCTCGCCGGCCAGAAAGTCCTTTGAACAGTTGGGACGGTCGTAGGGCGCGTCGGCGTCGGAACTGACCAGGCTCAGGGCCCCGTCATAGCCGTGGCGGCGCAGCATCTCCGCCGCCGCGAACCCGGCCGCACCGCCGCCGGCGATCAGGATGCGGCGCGGACCCTTGCCGGCGGCTTTCGGCTTGGGATTTTTCGGCTCGGCGGCCTCGCTTACGAAGATTTTGCCGTCGCGCTCCTCCGGCGCCCAGACCGCCACCGGATCGATCGGCGGCCCGGCTAGCGCCTCGCCCGTGCGCAGGCAGAAGTGTCCATGGTGCCAGGGGCAGCGCACCGTATGGCCGACCAGCAGGCCCTCGCCGAGCGGGCCGTGATAGTGGGTGCAGCTGCCGCCGATGGCGAAGAGTTCGCCGTCGACGCGGGCGACCAGCACGGTCTCGTGTCCGACCTGGCCGGTGAGCATGCCGCCCTCGGGCACGTCGGCGGCGGGGACGCCCTTGGTGAGATCGGGCCCCTTGGGCTCTTCGTGATCGTCGCTCATGGTCGTCTCCCTATCTCTTTGCCCGCCAATCTGATCCTGGCGCGTGGCCAACGCCAGCCTCCGGTTGACGTGAACGAGCCCGCGCCCTCATTGGTTCGCCAGAAAACCAAAAAGGGTGGGAGGCCGGGTCTATGGGGCGGATGAACTCGATCCTGGGCGGCGTCGGCGCCGTTGCGATCTCTATGGTGGGCGGTGCGGCGCAGGCCGACACGATCCTCTTCGTCGGCAACAGCTTCACCTTCGGCGCGTTGTCGCCGGTGTGGAAATTCCATAGCCCAACGGTCACCGATTTGAACGGCGGCGGGGTTGGCGGCGTGCCGGCCCTGTTCAAGACCTTCACCGGCGAGGGCGGGCTCGACTACACGGTCAGCCTGGAGACCGTCGGCGGCAAGGACCTGCAGTACCACCTGGACAATAAGCGCGCCGTGATCGACCAGGCCTGGGACCATGTGATCCTGCAGAGCTTCTCGACCCTGGACGCGGGCAAGCCTGGCGACCCGACAAGCCTGGTCGCCTCAGCTGGGGTCATGGCGAAGATGTTCCGCGCCAGGAACCCGAAGGCCGATGTGCGGCTAACGGCGACGTGGTCGCGGGCGGATCTCACCTATCTCAGCACCGGTCACTGGTACGGCAAGCCGATTGGCCAGATGGCCAAGGACGTCCGCGCCGGCTACGACCAGGCCGCCGCCGGATCGCCTCTGATCGCCGGGGTGATCGAGGTCGGCAGCGCCTGGAACCGGGCGATCGATACCGGTTTCGCCGACCCCAATCCTTACGACGGCATCGAGCCGGGCAAGGTCGATCTCTGGGCCTATGACAACTACCACGCCTCCAGCTTCGGCTATTATATCGAGGCGCTGATGGTCTTCGGGAGCGTCACCGGCAAGGACCCGCTGTCGCTAGGGCCCAAGGAGACCGCCGCCATTGAGCTGGGGATCTCACCGGCCCAGGCGACGGCCATGCAGCAGATCGCCCATGACGAACTGGCCGCCCAGGCCAGGCACTGACGAAATTCAAACCGAGACAGTCTTCAAAACAAAAACGAATTTGAGAGGAGAACGTGATGGCGACCGGTGTCGACACCCTGATCAGTCCGGCGATGCAGGAAGCGAAGGGCCAGTGGAGCGAGCCGCGCCTTTCGCCGCCGATATCGCTCTCCGACATCCGCAAATGGGCGATCGCCACCTATTGGCCGGAGACGCCGCCGCCGCTCTACTGGGATGAGGACTATGCCGCCGGCACGCGCTGGGGCGGCATCGTCGCGCCGCTGGACTTCAACCCCTTCGCCTGGCCGGTGAAGCGGCTGCGCCCGCCCGCCGCCGCCGCGCCGGTCGAGGGCGTGCGGCTGACCGGCATAAACGGCGGCCAGACCGACACCTATGGCGAACCCATGCGGCCGGGCGACGTGATCTCGGCCCGCACCCGGCTGGCGGATTTCAACGAGCGCCAGGGCCGCTTCGGCCTGATGCTCTACACCTATAACGAGATCGAATGGACCAACCAGAACGGCGAATTCGTCCGTCGCCGCATCGCCACCGGCATCCGGTACTAGAGGGGGACCAGATCATGACCGTGAATGTCTATTTCGATGATGTGAAGGTTGGCGACGAGATGCCGACTTGGTCGCGGACGACCAACTTCATGCACTGGAACCGCTATGCGGCGGTGAACGATGAGTTCGTGCCCTTCCACATGGATGATGACGACGGCCGCAAGGCGGGCAACCAGCAGGGGGCGTTCGGCATGGGCAATCTGCGCTACGCCTACCTGGCCAATGCGCTGCGCGACTGGATCGGCGACGAGGCGGAGATCCGCGAGATCGGCTGCCAGTACCGGGCCATCAACCAGAAGAACGACACGCTGAGCGTCGTCGGCAAGGTGGTGGAAAAAGAGGTGGTCGATGGCGAAAACCGCGTCCGGCTGGAGACCAACGTCATGAACCAGAACGGCGAAGCCACCTGCCCGGGCCACGCGGTGGTGGTGCTGCCGAACCGGTAACCCACCCTTCTCCCCTTGCGGGAGAAGGGTGGGTTACCCGACGCTGACCGCCGCGCCGCTCGCGACCAGCCCATCGATCTCCGCTCTCGAATACCCCGCCTCTTTCAGGATCTCCGCCGTGTGCGCCCCGAGCGGCGGCGCGGGCCGGGTCGGGCCGTGTTCGGCGCCGGGGAAGCGGGCCGGGGAGGCGGGCGCGAGGTAGCGGTCGCCAAGGGCGTCCTCGACCTCGACGAAGCAGCCGGCGGCCTTGGCGTAGGGATCGTCGACCACCTGGGCCAGGCTCTGCAGCGGCGCCCAGATCACGTCGGCCTTGGTCAGGACCGCGGCGGCCTCCTTCAGCGTCATGGCCCCGAAGGCCTTGTCCAGTATGCCCAGCAGCAGCTGGGCGTTGCCGACCCGATCCAAGGGCGTGGCGAAGCGCGCGTCCTCGACCAGTTCCGGATGGCCGGCGGCGGCGGCGATGGCCGGCCAGTCGCGCGGCGCGCGCACCGAGACCGAGACCCAGTGATCGTCGGCGGTCTTGAAATAGTTGGCGACCGGACTTTGGGTTTCGCTGCGCTGGCGGGCGCGGTTGTGCTCGCCCCATTTCAGCTGGATGGCCAGGTCCCAGCCGATGGCATAGGAGCCGGTGCGGATCAGCGAGGTCTCCACCAGCTGGCCCTTGCCGGTGGTCCCGCGCTCGACCAGGGCCGCCAGGGTCGAGGCGACCGTCGCCAGCGCGCAGATAGAATCGCCCATCCCCGGACGACAGACAAAGGGATCGACGCCTTCGGGAATGGTGGCGCCGGCGACGCCGGACCGGGTCCAGAGCGCGGCGATATCGAACGCCGGCAGGTCGATCCCGTCGCCTTCCAGGCCATAGCCGGAGACGCTGGTATAGATCAGCCGCGGGAAGTCGGCCTTGATCGAGTCGTAGTCCAGCCTGGCCCGCTTCAGCGCTCCGGGGCGCAGGTTGGTGATGAAGATGTCGGCAGCGGCCAGCACCCGAAGCAGCGCCTCGCGCCCCTCCGGCTTGCCGGTGTCGAGCACCAGGCTGCGCTTGCCGCGGTTCTGCAACTCGAACACCGGATTGCCGGTGACGTCCTCGCGGGCGGCGAACAGGTTGCGCACCGGATCGCCCGAGGCGCTCTCCACCTTGATCACCTCGGCGCCCCAGTCGGCCATGACCATGGCGGCGCTCGGGCCCGCCACCCAGGTGGAGAATTCGACGACCTTCAGCTTTTCAAGCATGGCTCACTCCCTTCGGTACCCGTTGCGTCGGGCGCCTTGGCTTGATCTCTTGTCTTGCGGCTCCGGCGGGGTGTCAAATGCCGCGCACCCAGCGGTGATAGTCTGAAGCGGCCGATGTCAGCCCTCTACGACGACGAGACCTTCTTTGCGGGCTATAGCGGCATGGTCCGCTCGAAGGAGGGCCTGGCCGGCGCGGCGGAATGGCCGGCGATGCGGGCGCTGTTGCCGCCGCTTGGCGGGTTGCGGGTGCTAGACCTGGGCTGCGGCTTCGGCTGGTTTGCCCGCTGGGCGGCCGGCGAGGGTGCGGCCTCGGTGATCGGCGTCGATGTCTCGGAGCGGATGCTCGAGCGCGCCCGGACGATGACGGACGACGCCTCCATCCGCTATCTGCGCGCCGATCTGGAGGCGTTTGAGCCCGCGCCGCACAGCGTCGACCTGGTCCATAGCTCGCTCGCCTTCCACTATATCGAGAAGCTGGACCGGCTGTTCGGCGCGATCCACCAGGCGCTCTCGCCCGGCGGCCGGCTGGTGTTTTCGGTGGAACATCCGATCTTCACCGCGCCCTCTGCGCCCGGCTGGACGGTCGATGGGGCCGGCCGGAAGGTCTGGCCTGTGGACGGCTACCAGATTGAAGGCCCGCGCACGACCCGATGGCTCGGCCGCGACGTCGTCAAGCAGCACCGCACCGTCGGAACCTACGTCACGCTTTTGCTGCGCGCCGGCTTCACGATCGATCACCTGGAGGAGTGGGCGCCCACGCTGGAGCAGGTCGAAGCGCGCCCGGACTGGGCCGAGGAGCGGCAACGGCCGACGTTCATGCTCATGGCCGCCCAAATCTGAAGCCGCCTCAGTGTCGACACCTCGACTCGCCATAATGGAGAAGCCAAGGGAGTTCAGCCCGATGGAAGTGCATTACGGCGTCGTCCAGCAGAATGGCGCGTGGACCATCATCGGCGATGGCCTGCGCTTCGGCCACTATAAGACCAGGCGCGGCGCCGAGGGCGCGGCGCGTCGTCTGGCGGGGAAATCCTCCGGCCTGCCGGTCCAGCTGCACGTACAGGACGAGACCGGCGAGCTCAAACCGCCTACGCGGCTGGGCTAGCCTCGTCCGCTAAGGTCCAGGTCAGTGGACGCGGCTGGTGCGGTTGGCGGCCGGTCGCATCGGTGACGAGGGGCCGGCCGGAGGCCTGCGCCTCGCGCACCTGAGCCCAGGTGATCCCGGACAAGGGGACCTTGGCGCGATTGATCCAGCCGGGGCGGTCCGGTTTCCAACCG
>CALAEG010000194.1 GCA_937890965.1 uncultured Caulobacteraceae bacterium
TTCGGCATCGGCGACATCCGCCTCGACATCCTGGCGCGCTGCGTCAACTGGCAGCTCGCCAAGCGCCGCGCCGGCACCCACAAGGTGCAGACGCGCAACGAGAACTCGCGCACCGGCAAGAAGATGTACAAGCAGAAGGGCACCGGCGGCGCCCGTCACGGTTCGCGCCGCGCGCCCCAGTTCATCGGCGGCAGCCGCGCCTTCGGGCCGGTGGTGCGCAGCCATGAATTCGACCTGCCCAAGAAGGTCCGCGCCCTGGCGCTGCGCCACGCGCTCTCCTCCAAGGTGAAGAGCGGCTCGCTGATCATCCTGGAAGAGGCCGTCGCGGCGACGCCGAAGACGGCGGCCCTGAAGGCGCAGTTCGAGGCGCTCGGCCTCAAGAACGCCCTGGTCATCGCCGGACCCGAGGTCCACGGCGACTTCGGCCTGGCCGCGCGCAACATGCCCAATATCGACGTGCTGCCGAACGCCGGCCTGAACGTCTATGACGTGCTTCGGCGCGACACCCTGGTTCTGACCCGCGCGGCGATCGAAGGCATCGAAGCGCGCTTTGCGATAGGGAGCGCCGCCTGATGCCCGCCGCCCGCCATTACGACACCATCCTCGCCCCGGTGATCACCGAAAAGGCCACGCTGCTCTCCGAGCAGAACAAGGTGGTGTTCAAGGTCGCCATGGACTCGACCAAGGACGAGATCGCCGCGGCCATCGAGTCGCTGTTCAAGGTCAATGTGACCAAGGTCAACACCATGATCGTCAAGGGGAAGACCAAGCGCTTCCGCGGCATCATGGGACGCCGCAACGACGTCAAGAAGGCCATTGTTACGCTGGCCCCCGGCCAGTCCATCGACATTGCGACGGGGCTCTAAACCATGGCCTTGAAGACCTTCAACCCGACCTCTCCCTCGCGTCGCGGCCTGGTGCTCGTCGACCGTTCGGAGCTGCACAAGGGCAAGCCGGAAAAGAGCCTGGTCTCCGGCCTGACCAAGAGCGGCGGCCGTGGCGGCGGCGGCCGCATCGCCGTGCGTTTCCGCGGCGGCGGCGCCAAGCGCCTCTATCGCACCATCGATTTCAAGCGCCGCAAGTGGGGCGTGCCGGCCACGGTCGAGCGGCTGGAATACGATCCCAACCGCACCGCCTTCATCGCGCTGATCAAGTACGCGGACGGCGAGCTGGCCTACATCCTGGCCCCGCAACGCCTGCGCGTCGGCGATGAGGTGATCGCGGCGGAAAAGGTCGACGTCAAGCTGGGCAACGCCGCGCCGCTAAGCGCGCTGCCGGTCGGCACCATCATCCACAATGTCGAGCTGAAGCCCAACAAGGGCGGCCAGATCGCCCGCTCGGCCGGAACCTATGCCCAGCTGGTCGGCCGCGACGCCGGCTACGCCCAGATCCGCCTGGGTTCGGGCGAGCTGCGCATGGTGCAGGACACCTGCATGGCCACGGTCGGCGCGGTCTCCAACCCCGACCACATGAACGAGGTGCTCGGCAAGGCTGGCCGGGTGCGCAACAAGGGCCGCCGCCCGCACGTGCGCGGCGTGGCCATGAACCCGGTCGACCACCCGCACGGCGGCGGCGAAGGCCGTACCTCCGGCGGTCGCCACCCGGTGACCCCCTGGGGCCAGCCGACCAAGGGTCACAAGACCCGCTCAAACAAGGCGACGGACAAATACATTATCCGCTCGCGCCACGCCAAGAAGGCCCGCTAGCCCATGACCCGTTCGGTTTGGAAAGGCCCCTTTGTCGACGGCTACCTTCTGAAGAAGGCTGAAGTCGCGCAAGGTTCGGGCCGCAAGGACGTCATCAAGACCTGGTCTCGCCGCTCGACCGTCATGCCGCAGTTCGTCGGCCTGACCTTCGGCGTCCACAACGGCCAAAAGCATATTCCCGTGCTGATCAGCGAAGACATGGTCGGCATGAAGCTCGGCGAGTTCGCGCCGACCCGCTACTTCCCCGGCCACGCCGCCGACAAGAAGGCGAAGAGAAAGTAGCCATGGGACAGAAATCAAAAGAGCGCCGTCTGGGCGGGACCGAGGCCATGGCCAAGGTCAAGACGCTGCGCACGGGCCTGCGCAAGCTGAACGTGGTGGCGCAGTCCATCCGCGGCCTGAAGGTGCAGCGCGCGCTCAACGAACTGGAATTCAGCCCCAAGCGCATCGCCAAGGATGTGCGCAAGGCGCTCTACTCGGCCATCTCCAACGCCGAGAACAATCATAGCCTGGACATCGACCAGCTGGTCGTGGCCGAGGCCTATGTCGGCAAGAACCTGGTGATGAAGCGGTTTTCGGCCCGGGCGCGCGGTCGTTCGACGCGCATCGAAAAGCCCTTTTCGGAGATCACCATCGTGGTTCGTGAACTAGGCGAGGCGGCCTGATGGGTCAGAAAGTCAATCCGATTGGTTTCCGGTTGGGCATCAACCGGACATGGGACTCCCGCTGGTTCGCCGATGGCGAGGACTACGGCCGGCTGCTGCACGAAGACATCAAGGTCCGCAAGGAGCTGAAGCTCCGCCTGGGTCAGGCGGGCGTCTCGCGCATCATCATCGAGCGCCCGCACAAGCAGTGCCGCGTGACCATCTATGCCGCGCGCCCCGGCGTGATCATCGGCAAGAAGGGCGCGGACATCGACAAGCTGCGCAAGGATCTCGCCGCCATGACCGAGGGCGAGGTCAATCTGAACATCGTCGAGGTGCGCAAGCCCGAGACCGACGCCCAGTTGGTGGCCGAGAACATCGCCCAGCAGCTCGAGCGCCGGGTCGCCTTCCGCCGCGCCATGAAGCGCTCGATGCAGTCGGCCACCCGCCTGGGCGCCAAGGGCATCCGCGTCGAAGTCGCCGGCCGCCTCGGCGGCGCGGAAATCGCGCGGACCGAGAGCTATCACGAGGGCCGCGTGCCGCGTCACACCCTGCGCGCCGACATCGACTATGGCTTTGCTGAAGCCAAGACCACCTACGGCATCATCGGCGTGAAGACCTGGATCTTCAAAGGCGAGGTGCTGGAGCACGATCCCATGGCCCAGGACAAGCGCCTGGCGCTGGAATCCGGACCGGCCGGCGAGGGCGGGGGCCGTGACCGCGCCGATCGTGGCGAGCGTCCCGGCCGTCGCGACAGAGCCGCGTAAGAGAGCGTCATGCTGCAACCCAAGAAAACCAAGTACCGCAAGCAGTTCAAGGGCCGCATCCACGGCCTGACCAAGGGCGGCGCGTCGCTGAATTTCGGCTCGTTCGGCCTGAAGGCGCTTGAACCCGAGCGGATCACCGCGCGCCAGATCGAGGCCGCCCGTCGCGCCATCACCCGCCAGATGAAGCGTCAGGGCCGGGTCTGGATCCGCATCTTCCCGGACCTGCCGGTTTCCGACAAGCCGGCCGAAGTCCGCATGGGCAAGGGCAAGGGCGCGATCGAATACTGGGCCGCGCGCGTAGCACCTGGACGGATCATGTTCGAGGTCGACGGCGTGCCGGACGAGACCGCGCGTGAGGCGCTGAAGCTCGGCGCCGCCAAGCTGCCGATCAAGACCCGCGTCGTCACCCGCATCGACGCCGCGGTGGTGGAGCACGCTTGAGATGAAGATCGATGACGTCCGCCTGCTCACCCCAGATCAACTGGCCGATCAGTTGCTGAACCTGAAGAAGGAGCAGTTCAACCTGCGCTTCCAGGCCGCGACCGGCCAGATCGAGAAGACCCATCGGGTGGGTGAAATCCGCAAAGACATCGCGCGCATCAAGACGGTGCTGCGCGCCAAGACGCCCGCCGCCTAGAGGATCGCCGATATGCCAAAACGAATTCTCGAAGGGGTGGTCACGTCCGACAAGGGCGACAAGTCCATCACTGTCCGCGTCGAGCGCACCTTTCTGCATCCGGTGATGAAGAAGACCGTGCGCCGCTCGAAGAAGTACCACGCCCACGACGAGGCCAACGCCTACAAGACCGGCGAGACCGCCCGCATCGTCGAGTGCGCGCCCAAGTCGAAGACCAAGACCTGGGAAGCCCTGCCCAAGGAAGGCGCTGCGTCATGATCCAGATGCAGACCAACCTCGAGGTGGCCGACAATTCCGGCGCCAAGCGCGTCATGTGCATCAAGGTGCTCGGCGGCGCCGGTCGCCGCTATGCCAGCGTCGGCGACGTGATCGTGGTCTCCGTTAAGGAAGCCATCCCAC
The DNA here is from genome assembly GCA_937890965.1 of uncultured Caulobacteraceae bacterium. Taxonomy (GTDB): domain Bacteria; phylum Pseudomonadota; class Alphaproteobacteria; order Caulobacterales; family Caulobacteraceae; genus Poindextera. The sequence continues at coordinate 4,154 of CALAEG010000194.1, forward strand.
GCGGCCGCGTGAAGAAGGGCGACGTGCTGCGCGCCATCGTCGTGCGCACCGCCCAGGGCATCAAGCGCAAGGACGGCTCGCTGATCCGTTTCGACCGCTCGGCGGCGGTGATCGTCAACAAGCAGAACGAGCCGATCGGCACCCGCATCTTTGGTCCGGTTCCGCGCGAACTGCGCGCCAAGAACCACATGAAGATCATCTCGCTGGCTCCGGAGGTGCTCTGATGGCGGCCAAGATCAAGACCAACGACCGCGTCGTGGTGCTGGCCGGCAAGGACAAGGGCCGTCAGGGCCAGGTTCTCCGTGTCCTGCCCAAGGAAGATCGCCTGTTCGTCTCGGGCATCAACATGGTCAAGCGGCACACCCGCCCCAGTCAGGGCGATCCGCAGGGCGGCATCAAGCACAAGGAGGCGGCTTTGCACGTCTCTAACGTCGCCTTGGTGGATCCCAAGACAGGCGAACCGACCCGCGTCGGCTTTCGTATTGAAAATGGCAAGAAGGTCCGGGTGGCCAAGAAATCCGGCGAGGTCATAGATGGCTGAGCAAGCTTACGAACCGCGACTGAAGTCCGACTATCGCGCCCGCATCCGCGGCGCGATGAAGGAGAAGTTCGCCTATTCCAACGACATGCAGATCCCGCGCCTCGACAAGATCGTGGTCAATATGGGCATCGGCGAAGCGGTGGCGGATTCCAAGAAGGTGGCCGCGGCCATGAAGGATCTGGGCGCCATCACCGGCCAGAAGCCCATGCCGACCAAGGCGCGCACCTCCATCGCCGGCTTCAAGCTGCGCGAAGGCATGGTGATCGGCGCCAAGGTGACGCTGCGCAAGGACCGCATGTACGAGTTCCTCGACCGGCTGATCACGGTGGCCCTTCCGCGCGTGAAGGACTTCCGCGGCCTGAAACCCACCTCGTTCGACGGCAATGGCAACTACGCCCTCGGCCTGCGCGAACACATCGTCTTTCCCGAGATCAACTACGACGAAATCGATCAGATGTGGGGCATGGACGTCATCGTCTGCACCACCGCGAGTACTGACGACGAGGCGCGTGCGTTGCTTACCGAATTCCAATTCCCGTTCGTGACCAACTGAGCGGGGTGAAGGACCAACATGGCTAAGAAGAGCACTGTCAACCGCAACGAAATGGTCAAGCGCCTGATCAAACAGGTGCAGCCGAAGCGCGATGCGCTGAAGGCGATCGCCAACGATCAGAATCTTCCGCTGGAAGATCGCTTCGCCGCGCGCCTGAAGCTGGCCGAATTGCCGCGCAATTCGTCGCCGAACCGCTATCGCAACCGCTGCCAGGTGACGGGCCGGCCGCGCGCCTTCTACCGCAAGCTGAAGATGTCGCGGATCGCGCTGCGCGAACTGGGTTCGGCCGGGTTGATCCCCGGTCTTGTGAAGTCGAGCTGGTGAGGGGGGTCTGATGGCTGTCAACGATCCCATCGGCGACATGATCGCCCGCATCCGCAACGCCGCGATGCGCAAACGCTCCAAGTGCTCGACGCCGGCGTCGAAGCTGCGTCAGCACGTGCTCGACGTGCTCGAGGACGAGGGCTACATCCGCGGCTATTCGCTGGTCGAAAAGCCCGGCGAATTCCCCGAATTCGAGATCGAGCTGAAGTATTTCGACGGCGAGCCGGTGATCGCCGAGATCGCCCGGGTCTCCAAGCCCGGCCGGCGCGTCTATTCGTCGCTCAAGGACCTCAAGCCGATCAAGAACGGCCTGG
>CALAEG010000195.1 GCA_937890965.1 uncultured Caulobacteraceae bacterium
CCCTACGGGGGAGGATCAAGAGCTAAAGCCGAAACTGCGCCGTGATGGTCTGGCCGCCGCGTTGGACGACCAGGATCCAGGCGGAGCCGGCGGGGGCGTCGAGCATGGATTTCAGCTCGGCGACGCTGGCGGGGCTGTGGCCATTGACCTGGCGGATCAGGTCGCCGGGCTGCAGGCCGACGCTGGCCGCGTACCCGGCGGCGATCTTGGTCACCAGCACGCCGTGGCCGGCGGCGAAGGGATCCAGCCCCATCTCGTCGGCGACGGCGGGGGAGAGATTGGCCACCGTGGCGCCGGCCAGCGGGTTGCGGCCGGCCAGCGCCTGTTCGTCGCGCGCCGGCTCCGCCGGGATGGCGGCCAGGCGCAAGCGCGCGGTCTCGGGCGCACCCTTGGCGCGGCGATAGTCCAGCGTCACCGCGTCGCCGGAATTGCGCGTCAGCACGTGGTAGTTCAGCGAGGCCTCGTCGTTCACCGGCTCGCCGTCCAGGGTGAGGATGAGGTCGCCGGCCTTCAGGCCCGCCCGATCGGCCGGACCGCCGGGCCAGACGTCGGTGACCAGGACGCCGTCGGGCCTGTCTAGGCCCAGCGAGCGGGCGATCTCGGCGGTGACCCCTTGCGTCTTCAGGCCGAGCCAGGTGCGCTGCTCCGCGCCACCGCCCAAGGCCTGGTCGACGACGTGGCGCACCAGGGCGGCGGGGATGGCGAAGCCGACCCCGGACGAGGTCCCCGACTGGGAGAGGATGGCGGTGTTCATGCCGATCATGCGGCCGTTCATGTCGACAAGGGCGCCGCCGGAATTGCCCGGATTGATCGCCGCGTCGGTCTGGATGAAATAGGAGACGTCGGTCACGCCGACATTGGAGCGCGCGATCGCCGAGACGATGCCGTTGGTCACCGTCTGGCCAAGGCCGAAGGGGTCGCCGATGGCCAGCACCAGGTCGCCGACCTGGGCCTGGTCGCCGGTCGCCAGCGGCAGCACCGGCAGGCGCTCGGCGCCAACGTCGATCTTCAGCACCGCGACATCGGCATGGGCGTCGGCGAGCAGCACCTTGGCCGGGAATTCGCGCCGGTCGCCCAGCACCACCATGATGTCCTGGCCGCCGGCGATGACGTGGTTGTTGGTGACGATCACCCCGTCCGGCCGCACGATGACGCCGGAGCCGAGCGACTGGGCGATGCGCTCGCGCGACAGGCCCATGCCGCCGAACATCTGGAAGAAGGGATCGGCCGCCTGGCGCACGATCTGGTGGCTGTAGACATTGACCACGGCCGGTCCCGCCGTCTTGACGATGGGCGAGAAGCTGAGCCGCATCTGGGCGGTGTCGGACGGGACCGTCTGGGCCGCCAGTGGACCGGCGCTGGCCATGGCCAGCAGCGCCAGGGAGATCAGCAGAGGTCTGGCCGGCATCTTCAAAGGCTCCGCTTGCATCCAGGTCCCCTTAGTCAGCGGAGATTTCGGGCGCAATGATGGCATTGTCCGCCTCTGGCCCCATAGGCCGCGCATAGAGGAAGGCCATGCCAAGTCCGACCACGGTGACGAGGCCGCCAACCAGCATCGAAAGCCCTGGAAGATGCAGCCAGCCGCCGGCGCCGATCGACCAGGCGAAGATGTTGGAGAACACCAGCGGGCCGACCAGACCGGTCAGCCCGAAGAGGATGGCCAGCGCGCCCTGAAGCTGGCCCTGCTGGTCGACCCCGACGCGCTTGGATAGCAGCGAGGCAAGGCTGGGGAAGGTTATCCCGGCGAGGATGAAGATCATCATCGAGACCCAGAACCAGAGCTGGGTTGGGGCGAAGCCGGCGACGACGAAGGCGACCAGCGCCAGCGAGGTCCCGAGCAGCACCGCGCCGCGCTCGCCAAGGCGTCGGCTCGCCGCGCCGGCGACCGAACCCTGGATGAGGATCCCGCCGCCGCCAAGGACCATGAGCAGCAGACCGACCTGGAACGGTCCCCAGCCGTAGCGGAAGTGGGTGTAGAACTGAAAGACGCTGAAGGTCTGGTTCGAGAGCTGGGCGAGGAAGTAGATCGCGGCCATGCCCAGCAGACCGGCCTTGCTGATCAGCAGGCCGACGGCGCCGATCGGATTGGCCCTGGACCAGCGAAACGGCGCGCGCCGCTCGTGCGAGAGCGACTCCGGCACGATGAACAGGCCATAGAGTCCGTTGGCGAAGGCCAGGGCCGCCGCGACCCAGAACGGCGCGCGCGGGTTCCACGCGCCGACGAAGCCGCCAAGCGCCGGCCCGAGCAGGATGCCGGCGTTGGCCGCGGCCTGGAACCGCCCGAAATTGCGCGCGCGATCCTCTTCGGTGGAGATGTCGGCGACATAGGCGCCGGCGGCCGAGCCGCTCGATGCGGTGATGCCGGAGATCACTCGGCCGATGAACAGCCAGGCGATGCTCGGGGCCAGCGCCATGATCACGTAGTCGAAGGCGAGCCCGAACATTGAGATCAGTAGGATCGGGCGACGGCCAAAGCGGTCGGACAGATTTCCGAAAATCGGCGCGAAGATCAGGCTCATGACCGCCCAGGTGGCCCCGAATACGCCCATGATCTGGGCGCCGTGCGCATCCCCGACATGGCCGAGCTGTTTCACCAGGGTCGGGAAGACCGGGATGATCACGCCCATGGAGACGGTGTTGGTCAGGATGACGGCGTAGATGAAACCGAGCGCCGCGGGACGTCGGTGGAGAGCCTGTCGCTGTTCAGGCCTCGACCGCTCGCTCACCTGAATCACCCCCGCTGGCCTTGGCCTTGGGGGTAATGACCACGAGGGTGAGCAACAAGGCCAGCGCAAAGACGCCGGCGCCGCCCAGCATGGCCAGGCCCGGCAGGTTCAGGCCCCTGCCCGGCCCGATGGACCAGGCGAAGGTTTCCGCGAACAGCACCGGGCCGACCATGCCGGCCAGGCCCGCCAGGCTGACCATGGCGCCCTGCAGCCGCCCCTGTTCGCTGGGTTCGACCAGCTGGCTGCGCAGGGACTGGATGGCGGCGACGGCGACATTGACCGGCGCCAGGGCGACCAGGCCGACCCAGAGCAGGATCGGCCCGCCAAGGCCGATCATCACCATGCCGACCGCGCCGGAGGCGAAGGCGATGACGATGGCGCGCCGTTCGCCCAGCCGCTTCACCGCCGGGCCGGCCAGCAGGGCCTGGGCGGCGATGTTGCAGGCGGCGAACACCGTCAGCACCAGACCCGCCTGTCCGGGCCCCCAGCCATAGCGATAGTTGACGTAGAGCACATAGATGCTGCCGAAGGCCGCCAGCGCGATATTGGCCAGGAGCATCATGCCGGCCAGGCCCATCAGGCCCTTGGTCTCGACCAGGATCAGCATGGCGCCGAAGGGATTGGCCCTGGCCCAGCTGAAGGCGGCGCGGCGCGAGGGCGGCAGGGATTCCTTCAGCACGAAAAAGCCATAGACCGCATTGAGCACGCCAACGCCGGCCGCGGCCCAGAAGGGCGCGCGCGGGCTGATCTGGCCGAGCAGACCGCCGAGGCCCGGGCCGAGGATGGTGCCGACCGCGCCGACGGCGGCGAGCAGGCCGAAATAGCGGGCGCGTTCTTCCGGCGCGGCCACGTCGGCGGCATAGGCGAACATCGCCGCCCGCCCCGCCGCCGCCATGCCGGAAAAGAGCCGGCCGACGAAGAGCCAGGCCAGGGTCGGGGCCAGCGCCATGACCACGTAGTCGGCGGAGAGCTGCAGCATGGCCAGCAGGATGACCGGCCGGCGTCCGTAGCGGTCCGACAGCACCCCCAGGACCGGCGCGAAGAAGAGCTGCATGGCCGACCAGGCGGCGGCGAACACGCCGACGGCCTCGGCCGCCTGGATGGTGTTGCCGTTGGCCAGCTGCTTGACCAGGATCGGCAGCACCGGCGAGACGATGCCGAGCGACAGCGTGTTGAGCAGCACCACCGCCAGCACGAACATCAGCGTCATGCGGTTCAGGCGGACCGCCGGGTCGGCCTCCGCCTCGCTCATGCGACAGCGACTCTCGGCGCGGTCGGCCGGGCGAAGCGCCAGGCGACGATCAGGCTGAGCCCCAGAAGCGCCGCGGCGATCAGGATGGGCAGGCCAGGAACCGACGGCCAGGCCCTGAGCGCGAAGGCGAAGCTCAGCGGGAAAACCGTCGGGCCGATGATGGCGGCGATGCCGCCGGTGGACTGGTTGGCGCCCTGCAGCCGCCCCTGTTCCATGGGCGAGACGTGCTGGGTCATCAGGCCCTGCAGGCCCGGCTGCATCAGGCCCATGAAGGCGAAGACCGGCATGCCGAGGAAGTACCAGGCCCCGCTGGGCGCCAGCGCATAGATCAGGAAGCCGGCGACCCCGGCCGCCGCGCCGGTCATGACCGCGCCGCGCTCGCCGATGCGCCTGACCACCGGCGCCACCGCGAAGCTCTGCACGAGAATGCCAAGGGCGCCGGTGATGACGAAGGTGATCCCCAGAAAGGCCAGCGACCAGTGGTAGCGCAGGGTGGTGTAGAGCACGAAGACGTTGGGCAGCACCTGCTGGGCGAGCTGGAAGAGGAAGTTGACCCCGGCGAGCGGCAGCAGGTCGCGGTGCGAACGCAACAGCGACAGGCTGGCCACCGGATTGGCGCGCCGCCATTCGAACGAGACGATGCGCCGCTCGGGCGGCAAAGATTCCGGCAGCACGATGAGCCCATAGACCCAGTTGATGGCGCAGAGCCCGGCGGCCGCCAGGAAGGGCGTGCGCAGCGGATCCATGTGGAAGGATCCGATATGCACCGAGATGGTGGCCAGGAAGCCGCCGGCCGCCGGTCCGAGCAGGAAGCCGACGCTGAAGGCGGCGCTCATCCAGCCGAAGTTCCTGGCCCGGCTCGCTGGCGTCGAGATGTCGGCGACATAGGCGTTGGCGGTGGAGAAGCTGGCCGCCGTCGCGCCGTTCAGCACCCGGCCCAGCAGCAGCCAGGCCAGGGTGGGCGCAAAGGCCATGACCAGGAAGTCCAGCGCCAGGCCGAAGATGGAGATCAGCATCACCGGGCGGCGGCCGAACCGGTCGGACAGCATGCCCAGCACCGGCCCGCTGACGAACTGCATGCCGCCCCAGGTGACGCCGAAGATGAACTGCCAATCCGCCGCCGAGGCGGTCGAGGCGGCGCTGGTCGCGCCGAAAAACGAGCGGATCAGGTTCGGCAGCACCGGGATCATCAGGCCGAACGAGACGGCGTTCATCACCGCCGCGGCGAAGATGAAGCCGAAGGCCGCCTGACGGCCCGGCGCGCGAACGCTGCCGTTCATGGTCGTCATTCCTCCCCCTCGGCGAGTCGTACTTTGTACGCCTCGAGCAGGCTTTGCCACCATTCGCCGTTGCGGGTGAGGAAGAAGGTCATCGGGAAGCCATGCCGGGCCACGTGGGCCTGCGGCACCGAGTCCCAGCCGCGGTGTTCGACGCTGACGCGGGTCTGGCCGTCGACGGCCTCGAAGCGGATCTCGACCTCGGTGTCCTGGTCGGGGGCGAAGGTGGCCTGGCGCCAGCCGAAGACCAGCCGGTGCGGCGGCTCCCAGGCGCGGATGCGGCCGACCTCGAACACCTTGCCATTGGGCAGGGTCTCGATCAGGCGACCGCGTTCCCCGGCCTCGAAGCTCAGGGTCCCAGGACTGCGCGGGGTGAAGCGGAACAGCGAATTGGGCCGCCACCACATGTCGATCTCGCCGACAAAGGCCGCGAACGCCCGCTCCGGCGTGGCCTTGACCCGCAGCGCCACGACGACGCGCGAGGTCATGGCGCCTTCTCCACATGGCGTTTGAACGCCGCAAGCTGACGCCGCCAGGCGCGCGCCACCCTGTCCAGCAGACGGGCCAGGGTGGTCATTCCGGTTCATCCCGCTCCAGATGGGCCTTGAAGGCGACCAACTGCTCGCTCCACAGCCGCTCGGTTTCTTCCAGCCAGGCCTTGAGCTCGTTCATCGGCCCCGGCCGCAGCGCATAGACGCGCACGCGGGCGTCGAATTCCGGGTGGGATTCCTCGACCAGGCCGCTCTGCCTGAGCGTGCGCAGATGCCGGCTCATGGCAGCGGGCGCCAGGCCCACCGCGCGAGCCAGCTCCCCAGCCGGCCGCGGGCGTTCGCCCAGCAGGTCGATCACGCGCCGGCGATGCGGATCGGCCAGGGCGGTGAGCGTGCGGTCGAGATTGGTCGTCCGACGCGGCGGGTCGTTTTCCGCCTGCCTGGGGTCCAGTTTCGCCACTGGCTCAGAGCCGCTCGCGGATTTCCATCCGGCCGCCGGCCGCCTTCATCTCGTCGAACGACATGTCTTTCAGCGTCTGGCTGAAGCTCCAGATATGGCCCTCGGGATCGACGGCCATGTAACTTCGGTCGCCATAGAATTGGTCGACCGGCTCGCGAACGATGACCGCGCCGGCCTTGCGCGCGCGCTCGCAATGCTCGTCGAGGCCGGACGGCAGGTGGACGCTCAGCGACTGGGTGGTCTTGCCGCCCAGCGAGGCCGGGCTCTTGTGGTTTTCGTCCCATTCGCGGCCGACATAGATCAGGCCGTCGCCGAAGCGCATCTCGGAATGGCCGAGCGTGCCGTCCTCGTTGATCACCACCATGACCGGCTCGAAGCCGAAGGCCTTTTCCAGCCAGTCCAGCGCCGCCTTGGGGTCCTGGTAGATGACGCCTGACGCAAATGACGGTCGTTTGAAGTCGGCCATGACGATCTCCTCGTGCTGATTTCTAGAGTTTCTCGCGGATTTTCAGGCCGCTGGCCTGTTCCATCTCGGCGATAGAGAGGGTGGCGATGGTCTGGTCGAAGTTCCAGACATGGCCTTCGGGATCCAGCGCGCGGTAGCTGCGCGCGCCGTAGAACTGGTCCTCGGGCTCCTGGGTGACGCGGGCGCCGGCGGCGCGGGCGCGCTCGCAATGGGCGTCGAGGCCGTCAATCAGATGGATGCGGATGAACTGCGTGCCGGCGCCGCCCAACGACAGCGGGCTCTTCATCGCCGCCGGGCCGAGCAGCTCGGGGCTGGACCACTCGCCGCCGATGCCGATGGCCGCGCCGCGAAAGCTCATCTCGGCATGGCCGACATTGCCATCGTCGTCGGTGACCAGCAGGCTGGTCTCGAACCCGAAGGCCTTTTCCAGCCAGTGCAGGGCGGCCAGGGGGGCGCGATAGAAGACGGCGGGGATGACGACGGACTCGGCCATGGCGCGGCTCATTCGTTTCGTGTTCTGAGAATATTTAACGCATAACGCAACTATATCGTCAAATGGAAATCCGCGAGCCTGATCCTCCCCCGTAGGGGGAGGCGCTAGAGGGCGTCCTTTATTCGTCGATGAAGCTGTTGACCGGGCCCGAGTCCTTGCCCTTTTCGGCGGGGTCGCGGTCGACGAACTCGATCACCGCCAGCGGGGCGTTGTCGCCGTAGCGGTGGCCGGCGTGCAGCACGCGGATATAGCCGCCGTTGCGGGCCTTGTAGCGCGGGCCGAGCGTGGCGAAGAGCTTGCTGACCTGGTCCTTGTCGCGCACGCGGCTGATGGCCAGGCGCCTGGCATGCAGGTCGCCGCGCTTGGCCAGGGTCACCAGGCGCTCGACGAAGGGGCGCAGCTCCTTGGCCTTGGGCAGGGTGGTGGTGATCTGCTCGTGCTTGATCAGGCTCGCGGCCATGTTCGCGAACATGGCGGTGCGATGGGCTGAAGTGCGGTTGAGTTTGCGGTGCGCTACGCCGTGGCGCATCGGGGTCTCTCCTAAAGCTTGAGTCTAGATCTGGTCTTCGAACTTCTTGGCCAGGTCTTCGATGTTTTCGGGCGGCCAGTTCGGCACGTCCATGCCCAGATGCAGGTTCATGCCGGCGAGCACTTCCTTGATCTCGTTCAAGGACTTGCGGCCGAAATTTGGAGTGCGGAGCATCTCGGCTTCGGTCTTCTGGATCAGGTCGCCGATATAGACGATGTTGTCGTTCTTCAGGCAGTTGGCCGAACGGACCGACAGCTCCAGCTCGTCGACCTTCTTCAGCAGCGCCGGGTTGAACGGCAGTTCCGGCTTGGCCTCGCCGTCGACCTTCTTCTTCGGCTCGTCGAAGGTGATGAAGATCTGCAGCTGGTCTTGCAGGATGCGCGCGGCATAGGCCACGGCGTCAACCGGCGACACCGCGCCATTGGTCTCGACTTCCATGACCAGGCGGTCGTAGTCGAGGCTCTGGCCCTGGCGGGTCGGCTCGACGCGGTAGGCGACGCGCTTGACCGGGGTGTAGAGGGCGTCGACCGCGATCAGGCCGATCGGGGCGTCTTCCGGGCGGTTCAGCTCGGCGGCGACATAGCCCTTGCCGTTCTGGACGGTGAATTCCATGCGCACCTGCGCCCCGTCATCGAGGGTGCAGATGATGTGCTCGGGGTTGAGGATCTCGATGTCCGAGGGCGTCTCGATCTGGCCGGCGGTGACCACGCCCGGGCCGGTGGCGCGCAGCGTCATCCGCTTCGGGCCCTCGGCGTGCATGCGCAGCGCCAGTTGCTTGATGTTCAGCACGATGTCGACCACGTCCTCGCGCACGCCTTGCATCGAGGAGAATTCGTGCACGACGCCGTCGATCTGCACGGCGGTGACGGCCGCGCCTTGCAGCGACGACAGCAGAACCCGGCGAAGCGAGTTGCCGAGGGTGACCCCGAAGCCGCGTTCGAGCGGTTCGGCGACGATGCGCGCCTTCCGCTCGGCGTCGGCGCCGGTTTCGATCTGCGGCTTCTCGGGGCGGATCAGCTCATTCCAATTGCGTTCAATCACGGATTTGATCCCTGGGGGGGTTCAGCGGCGGCGAAGGTCGCGCCAGCAAGGGGGGAAGCCTGATAGATAGGGACTCAGACCCGCCGGCGCTTGGGCGGGCGACATCCGTTGTGCGGGATGGGTGTCACGTCTCTGATGGTAGTGATGGTCATGCCGGCGGCCTGCAGCGCGCGCAGCGCCGATTCGCGACCCGAACCGGGCCCCGAGACATTGACCTCCAGCGTCTTGACGCCGTGTTCGCCAGCCTTGCGGCCAGCATCCTCGGCCGCCATCTGGGCGGCGTAGGGGGTCGACTTCCGCGAACCCTTGAACCCCATGGCGCCGGCGGACGACCAGGAGATGGTGTTCCCCTGCGCGTCGGTGATGGTGATCATGGTGTTGTTGAACGAGGCGTTCACGTGCGCCACGCCGGAAGTGATGTTCTTGCGCTCGCGTTTTTTGACGCGCGCCGGTTCCTTGGCCATCGCTTAATCAGCCTTATTTCTTCTTGCCCGCGATCGGCTTTGCGGGGCCTTTGCGGGTGCGGGCGTTGGTGTGGGTGCGCTGACCGCGGACCGGCAGGCCCTTGCGGTGACGTAAGCCCCGGTAGCAGGCCAGGTCCATCAGACGCTTGATATTGACGGCGGTCTCGCGGCGCAGATCGCCCTCGACGGTGTAGTCACGGTCGATGGCCTCGCGGATCTGCAGGACTTCCTGGTCGGTCAGCTGATTGACCCGGCGCGAGTCTTCGATGCCCACCTTGTGGACGATCTCGCCGGCCTTGGTCTTGCCGATGCCATGGATGTACTGCAGCGCGATGACCACGCGCTTGTTCGTCGGAATATTCACGCCGGCGATGCGGGCCAAGCTGGTCTCCTGAGGATGCGCGGAAAGCGCGAACGACGCCTCCGGACCCGCCGCCTGCGGGCGGGCGTCCATGACACGTCTTTCGCGCTGTTTCGCGGAAGGGCCTTGTTATAGGGATGATCGGCCGCGCGTCAAGGCGACGATGAGCGATTTGAAGGCTTTGGCCGTGGTTTAAACCCTGACCCCGTCGAGCGCGGCGTCGATTTCGCGGGCCACCTGCTCGACCGTTCCCATGCCGTCGACCTCGATCAGCTTTCCCTGCGCCCGGTAGTGCGGCAAGAGCGGCGCGGTCTGGGCGTTGTAGGCGGCCAGCCGGACCTTGAAGGAGTCGGGATTGTCGTCCGCACGACCCTGCTCGGCGAATCGTTTGACGATGCGGGCGACCAGCGCCTCGTCGTCGACGCGCAGGCGCAGCACCACGTCGATGCGCGCGCGCTTGTGGCTGAGCATGTCGTCGAGGGCCTCGGCCTGGGCGACGGTGCGGGGAAAGCCGTCGAAGATGGCGCCGCCGGCCGCGTCCGCCGCCGGCAGGGCTTCCTCGATCAGGGCGATGACGATGTCGTCCGGCACCAGGTCGCCGCGCTCCATGATGTCGGAAACCTTGAGGCCGAGCGGCGAGCCGGAAACAATGGCCGCGCGCAGCATGTCGCCGGTGGAGAGCTGAACCATGCCGCGGGCCTCGACCAGCCGCTTGGCCTGCGTGCCCTTACCCGCCGCCGGCGGTCCGAACAGAATGAGATTCATCAACCCCCCTAAGGATTGAGCCGCGTTCCGGGGTGCGTTTTCTAACGCTTTGCGCCGCGCAGCTTCGATTTACGGATCAGGCCTTCATACTGGTGGGCGAGCAGGTGCGACTGGATCTGGGCCACCGTGTCCATGGTCACCGTCACCACGATCAGCACCGAGGTGCCGCCGAAATAGTTGGTGCCCGGCGAGTTGGCGGTAAGAAATTCCGGCAACAGACAGACCGCGGTGATGTAGGCGGCGCCGATCACGGTGATTCGGGTCAGCACATAGTCGATATATTCCGCCGTCCGCTTGCCGGGCCGGATGCCCGGCAGGTTGCCGCCGTACTTGCGCAGATTGTCGGCGGTCTCGTCCGGATTGAAGGTGATCGAGGTGTAGAAGAAACAGAAGAAGACGATCAGCGCCGCGTAGAGCACCATGAAGGTCGGCTGGCCGTGCTGCAGCTGGCCCTGCAGGCCGCTGACCCAGGGCTGCAGCCAAAGCGGAAACTTGGAAACGGGCAGGAAGTTGAGCACCGAGGCCGGCATCAAGAGCAGGCTGGAGGCGAAGATCGGCGGGATGACGCCGGAGGTGTTGATCTTCAGGGGCAGGAAGGAACTTTCGCCGCCGAACATGCGGTTGCCCATCTGCCGCTTGGGATAGAGCACCAGAAGCCGGCGCTGCGAGCGTTCGATGAAGACCACGAAGACGATCACCGCCACGACCGAGGCGGCGATGGCCAGCAGCACGAAGACCGAGATGTTGCCGGCCCTTGCCGAGGTCAGCAGCTGGCCGGCGGCCGGAACCACCCTGGCCACGATGCCGGCCATGATGATCAGCGACACCCCGTTGCCGACGCCCCTGGCGGTGATCTGCTCGCCCAGCCACATCAGGAAGAGCGTCCCGGTGGTCAGGGTGGTGACGGTGGTCAGGATGAAGAAGACGCCTGGCGTGTCGACGATGCCCTGGCTGTTGGAGAGGCCGATGGCGATGCCGAACGACTGGAAGATGGCCAGGATGACGGTCAGGTAGCGGGTATATTGGTTGAGCGTCTTGCGCCCCGCCTCGCCGCCTTCCTTCCTGAGCTTCTCCCAGGGCGTATAGACCGTGCCCAGGATCTGCACGATGATCGAGGCCGAGATATAGGGCATGACGTTCAGAGAGAAGATCGCCATGCGCGCGACCGCCCCGCCCGAAAACATGTCGAACATGCCAAGGATGCCCTTGGACTGGCCCTCGAACGCCTTGGCGAAGGCGGTCATGTCGACGCCGGGAATGGCGATATAGGTGCCCAGCCGATAGACGATCAGGGCGAAGAGGGTAAACCACAGCCGTTTATGCAGCTCCGTGGCCTTCTGGAAGGCCTCGAAGTTCATGTTGGCGGCAAGCTGTTCTGCGGCTGAAGCCATGGCGTGCTCTAGACTAAACCGGACTCACACATAGGTGACGCCCTAAAAGATAGCGAGCCGTCGTTTCGCTCAAGCCTCGGCTTCGGCTTTGACCGCGCGCACGGGCCGGGTCTCGGTGATTTCGCCGCCGGCCTTTTCGATCGCCGCCTTGGCGGAGGCCGAGGCCGAATGGACGGTGAGGACGAGTTTCGTCTTCATTTCGCCCTCGCCAAGCAGCCGCACGCCGTCACGGGCGCGGCGGATGACGCCGGCGGCCTTGAGCGCCTCGGCGTCCACCGGCTTCTTGGCGTCAAGCTTGCCGGCCTCGATCGCGTCGGCGATGCGCCACAGATTGACCTCGACCAGCTTCTTGGCGAACGGGTTGTTGAACCCGCGCTTGGGCATGCGCATGTGCAGCGGCATCTGGCCGCCCTCGAAGCCGTTCAGGGCGACGCCGGTGCGGGACTTCTGGCCCTTGACGCCGCGGCCGGAGGTCTTGCCCTTGCCGGAGCCGGGGCCGCGGCCCACCCGCATGCGCTTGGTGTGCGCGCCGGGATTGTCTCGGATCTCGTTAAGCTTGGTCATCGGGTCAGCCCTCTTCCACGCGCACCATATGGGCGACCTTGGCGATCATGCCACGGACGGACGGGGTGTCGGTCAGCGTCGAGACGCGGCCGACGCGGTTGAGCTTCAGGCCCACCAGCGTCGCGCGCTGGTCGGCCTTGCGGCGGATCGGGCTCGCCGTCTGGCGGACGGTGACGGTTTTCTTATCGGCCATGAGTCTGGTCCCTAGCCTTCCAGCGCCGCATCGGCGGAGGCGCCGTCGGCGCGGCGGCCCAGGATGTCGGAGGCCTTCTTGCCGCGCTTGGAGGCGACCTGGCGCGGCGAAGCCTGTTGCTTCAACGCATCAAAAGTCGCGCGGATCATGTTGTAAGGATTGGACGAACCGATCGACTTGGCGACCACGTCCTGCACGCCGAGCGTCTCCAGCACGGCGCGCATCGGCCCGCCGGCGATAACGCCGGTGCCCGGAGGCGCCGAGCGCAGCATCACCTTGCCGGCGCCGTGACGGCCAGCGCCGTCATGGTGCAGGGTGCGGCTTTCGCGCAAGGGGACGCGGACCATGGACTTCTTGGCTTCTTCGGTCGCCTTGCGGATGGCTTCCGGCACTTCGCGCGCCTTGCCGTGACCGAAGCCGACCCGGCCCTTCTGGTCGCCGACCACCATGAGGGCGGCGAAGGAGAACCTGCGCCCGCCCTTCACCGTCGCCGCGACGCGGTTGATGTGCACCAGCTTTTCGACGATGTCGCTTTCGGCGCGATCGTCATTGTTGTTGCGCCGGTCCCTGCGATCGCCGCCGCCGCGCTGTTGGTCGCCTCTGGCCATGCTTGCTCGCTTCCTAGAAGTTCAGGCCGGCTTCACGCGCGGCATCCGCCAGCGCCTTGACGCGGCCGTGATAGAGATAGCCGCCGCGGTCGAACACGACGTCCTTGACGCCCTTGCCCATGGCGCGCTCGGCGACCAGCTTGCCCACCCGGGCGGCCGCGTCCTTGTCGGCGCCCTTGGTGCGTTCCTTGCCGCCTAGATCGGCAGAGCGTCGTGTAGGGAA
>CALAEG010000196.1 GCA_937890965.1 uncultured Caulobacteraceae bacterium
GCCGTGCAACCCGTCCACTAAAATGAACCGGACAGCCGTGGACTTGTTCGGGCCATGACGGATAGGGGCGTGGGCGGCGCTCTATCAGATCGCAGCGACTTGGCGCAGCTCCGACGTGAGCCATGCCGACGGGCGGCGCGCGCCGACCACGCGGCCCGTGGTGTCGACCACCTTGGCGTCGACCAGGGCCGCTATGGCCGGATGGCCGCGGTCGACGACCCCGAGCGCCGCCAGGATCGCGGTGATGACGGTCTCTGAAGCGCGCCCGGCGCCATCGTCGATCTTCAGCGCGACGCCCAGGCCGAGTTCGCCCAGCACCGCGACATAGGCCCCCTCCGCCCCGGTCTTCACCGAGGCCGCGCCATTGGCCGCTTCGATGAGCGCGGTGCAGGCCCGGCCCGTGCCCGCCACGTAGAGCGGATTGGCGCGCACCGCCGCATACAGCCGGCGCGCGGCGCTGGCCCGGGCCGGCGACAGGCCCGATGGGTCGGCGATCCTGGCCATGGCGGTCGCCAGCCCGCGCAAGGGCGTCGCCGCCGCCGGCGCGGTGCATCCGTCGACGCCGACGGGCATGGCGGCCGGGTCCAGCCCGGACATTTCGGCGATCGCCGCCAGCGCCAGGCGCTGGACCGGATGGTCGGGCTGCTCATAGCCGCGCGTATCGACGCCAAGATGGCGGGCGACGGTGAGAAACCCGGCATGCTTGCCCGAACAGTTGTTGTGCAGTCGCGACGGCTTGCCGCCCGCAAGCAGCAAGGCGCGCGCCGCCGCCTCATTGGCCGGGGCATGGGCGCCGCAGGCCAGGTCGCCCTCAACGCAGCCGATCCGCGCCAGCCAGGCCGCCACGGCCTCGATATGGAAGGGCTCGCCGCCATGGGAGGCGCAGGCCAGGGCCAGATCCTTAGGTGAAACGCCGAAGGCCTCGGCGGCGCCGGTTTCGACCAGTGGCAGGGCCTGGAGCATCTTCAGCGCCGAGCGGGCGAAAACGGGCCTGTCGACCTCCCCCGCCGACCAGACGAGTCGGCCCGACGCATCGGTTATGGCGACGGCGCCGCGATGGCGGCTCTCCACCCAGCGGCCGCGGGTGAGCTCGACCAGGATGGGATTGGCCACGCCTCAGGCCCTAGGCGGCAAGCACCAGCGCCTCGCGATAGGGCGTCAGGTCCCAGCCGGGATAGCGCAACTGGGCGCGCTGCAGCGTCAGTTCGGTCCAAAAGGCGTGGCCGGGCAGCGGCACGCCGAAACAGGCCAGCTGTTCGGGCGTGGCGTTGTCGAAGATCCGCGCCCAGGGCTTGGTGTGATGGAAGGCCCAGGCGTGGAAGGCGATGGCGTCGTTCGAGGCGGCCTTGAAACAGGCCATCACCGCATAGCGATGGCCGCGCGGCGCGGTCATGTTGGTGCCGCGGTGATAGACGTCGATACTGTAGGGAAAGGCGCTGCCGGCCGGGGCGGCGCTGGACTGCTCATAAGGCCGCAACGCCTCCTGAAGCGCCCGATGTGCTTCGGGGTCCTTGTTCAGGCTGGCTTCAGGACCGGCCACCTTGGCGCTGTCGGTGCGGGCGACGTAGTGCATCGCCCCATGGGCGTCGGTCACGTCGCTGAAATAGCACAGAATGGTGACGGCGTTCAGGTGCGCGTCTTCCGAGGGCACGGTCAGCGTGTGGTTGGAAAAGTCGGTGTGGAAGGGCTGGTCATAGTCGGCGTCGCCGGTGAACTTGGCCCAGGCCTGGCACTGGTAGAGATGCACATGATCGGCCCGCAGCGCCTGTTTGGCGAAGCTGACCAGGGCCGGATGCACGCCGATCAGGTTCAGCGCCGTCGAGCATTCGAACGGACCGGTCTCCAAGGTAGCGAACTGGGCCGGGTTGAACTTGCCGACCTCGCCCTGCTTCTTCTTGTTCACCCCCTCGGCGGCGCCCTCGGTGCGGCCGAAGACAAGCTCGAAGTCGGCGACAACCGCGGCGACCTCCTCGGGCGTGAAGAAGTCGTGGATGGAGACGCCGCCGTCACGGCGCCACGCCTCCAGGTGTTCGGGCCCAAAGCGCTCAGTCATGGATCTATCCGCTTGCCGCATGGCGCATGGCGCCTTCTTAGCAGCGTCGATGCCGGCCGACTATCCGGCCTTGCCTTGTTCAGGCGGCCTTGGGCAACCGCGA
Organism: uncultured Caulobacteraceae bacterium; assembly: GCA_937890965.1. Classification (GTDB taxonomy): domain Bacteria; phylum Pseudomonadota; class Alphaproteobacteria; order Caulobacterales; family Caulobacteraceae; genus Poindextera. The sequence continues at coordinate 2,157 of CALAEG010000196.1, forward strand.
TTCGAAGGTTGCGCGCGTGATCGACACGCTCAGGCCTGCGGGCGCGCTGACCATCTCCATATGGGCGTCGAGTTGCTGCACCAGAGCCTTGACGATGATCGTGCCCAAGCCGCCGGGCGTCTCGGCGTCGACAGCGGCGCTCTTTCCGACGCCGTTGTCGGAGACGATCAGCTTCCAGTTGTCGCCCTTGCTCTCGTAGGTGACGCGCACCAGGGCGTCGGTCTTTTGGGCCGGGAAGGCGTATTTGACCGCGTTGATCACCAGTTCCGTGACGATAAGGCCGATGCTGACGGCCTTGTCGGACCCGATCTGGCCGGCGTCGGCGATCACCTTGAGTTGGATGGGCTGGCCTTCGTCGATCATCGAGGCGGCCAGGCTGGCGCAGAGTTTCGACAGATACGGTCCGACCTCGATCTGGTCGACGCCGCCCAGGGCGTGCAGGTGCGACTGAACCGCCGCGACCGACATGACGCGCTGATGGGCGTCCTCAAGGTGATGGCGGGTCTCCTCCGAGGTGACGAGCCGGGCCTTTAGCATCAAGATGCTGGCGATGATCTGCAGGCTGTTGGCGACCCGATGCTGCATTTCCTGCAGCAGGACCTGCTTTTGGCGCAGCAACTCTTCGGTCTTGCCGAGCAACTCCTCCTTCTCCATCTCGATCGCGCGCCGGGCGGTGATGTCGGTGAAGGCGAGCAGGATGGTGGTGCCGGCGCCGGTCTCGTAGAGCACCTTGCGGGCGTTCAGCAGCATGATCCGGCGGCCCAGGCCCGGGAAGTCGTGGTCAACCTCGAAGCCGTCCATGGCGGCCTTCTCGGGGATGATGGTCTCCATCAGCACCCGCAACGCCGGGATGTCCCATTGGCCATCGCCCAGGCTGTAGAGCAGGTTGCCGATGGTATGTTCGGGATCGACCTCGAAGGTCGCATAGAAGGAGCGGCTGGCCGCCAACACGCGGAACTGGGCGTCGAGGACGATGAAGGGCTCGTGGATGGTGTCCACGATCGCTTCCGCCAGCGTCTGGGCGTCCTCGATCCCGTGCAGCTGGTTTTTCATCTGGGCGGAAACTCAAAGCGCAAGCACGCTTGCGCACGGTGACGACTAGAGGCCGCCGAACAACCATACGCCTATTGCCGTGCAATGTCCCGACTGGACCAAGTTTGTTTTCACCTGGGCTCGGCTTGAGCCTGTAATCACCCCGTTAAGATTTTGGGCGCCATGTTTACGGCGACTCGCCATGATTGACGGCTCCGCTTGTTGTTGAAGAGCGGCGGGCGCAAACCCCCCAGCCGGGGGAGATCGGGACTCAGTGGGACTGGATGGCGCTTCTCGGCCGATTGTGCTCGTCGTTGAGGACAACTCCCTGGTGCGGATCGTCATTGCCGATTTCCTGGAAACCGCCGGCTTCGTGGTCATCCAGGCGGTGGATGGCGCCGCCGCGCTGGTGATCCTGGCCTCCGGCGCCGAGTTCAACATCCTGTTCACCGACGTGCAGATGCCCGGCCCGATCGACGGCGCCGGCGTCGCCATGCTGATGCGCGAGCAGCGTCCGGACATGCCGATCGTGGTGACCTCCGGCCACGGCGTTCCAAGTCCGCTGCCGGCGGGCGGTCGTTTCGTGGCCAAGCCTTATGACAACCGCAAGGTCGTCACTCTGCTGACCGACCTGCTGGCGGCCTAGATCACGATGGTTTTGGATTGAAGCAATCCAAAACCATAAACGTGATCGATTCCTAAGGGTTAGAGCGGGTTGCGGGCGGAAAACCGCGTCGCACTTTTCCTCAACCCGCTCGGAGCCGCCTCAGCGCATCGGCGCCGGCATAGAGGGCCTGGTCGCCGAGCTCCTCCTCGATGCGTAGCAACTGATTGTACTTGGCCAGGCGGTCGGAGCGCGACAGCGAGCCGGTCTTGATCTGGCCGCAGGAGGCGGCGACGGCCAGATCGGCGATGGTGGTGTCCTCGGTCTCGCCCGAGCGGTGCGACATCACCGCCGTATAGGCCGCGCGATGGGCCATGCCGATGGCGTCCAGGGTTTCCGACAGTGTGCCGATCTGGTTGACCTTGATCAGGATGGAATTGGCCAGGCCGTCCTTGATGCCCTTGGCAAGGCGTTCGGTATTGGTGACGAAGAGGTCGTCGCCGGTCAGCTGCACCTTGGCGCCCAGCCGCTCGGTGATCAGCTTCCAGCCGGCGAAATCGTCCTCCGCCATGCCGTCCTCGATGGAGACGATGGGGAATTTGGCCACCAGTCCGGCCAGGTAGTCGACCATGCCGGCCTGATCCAGCGACTTGCCCTCGCCGGTCATCTCGTAGCGGCCGTCTCTGAAGAACTCGCTGGCGGCGGGATCGAGGCCGAGGTTGAAGTCACGGCCGGGTCTGTAGCCCGCGCTCTCCCCGGCCTTGACGATAAAGTCGAGCGCGGCTTCCGCCGAGGCCAGGTTGGGGGCGAAGCCGCCCTCGTCGCCGACATTGGTCGAGTGGCCGGCCGCGTGTAGCGCCGATTTCAGGCTGTGGAAGATCTCGGCGCCCATGCGCAGGGCTTCGGCGAAGCTGGGGGCGCCGGTCGGCAGCACCATGAATTCCTGGATGTCGATCGGATTGTCGGCATG
>CALAEG010000197.1 GCA_937890965.1 uncultured Caulobacteraceae bacterium
ATTCGGCGATCGAGGAGCATGTCCGCAAGGGCCAGCTCGCCGAGCCGATCATGCTGATCGACCGCTTCAAGAACGATCCGGCCTTCGATGAGTTGGGCGGCCTGCGCTATCTCGCCGACCTGGTCGATCGGGCGCCGCCGGCGGCCAATGCGGCCGACTATGGGCGAGTGGTCTACGACCTGGCGCTGAAGCGCGACCTGATCCGCATCGGCGGTGAGATCGCGGTGACCGCGACGCGCGGCGACGCCGAACTCAACGCCCGCGACCAGATCGAGGCGGCCGAACAACAGCTCTACGACCTGGCCGAGACCGGCGGCGTCACCAACGGGCTGAAGACCTTCGCCGATTCCCTGCGCGGCGCGGTCGAGATGGCGGCCGAGGCCTTCGGCCGCGACGGCGGCCTGGCCGGGGTCTCGACCGGGCTGACGGATCTCGACCAGAAGCTGGGCGGGCTGCACCCCTCCGACCTGCTGATCGTCGCCGGGCGACCCTCGATGGGCAAGTCGTCCCTGGCCTTCAACATCGCCTATCACGTCGCCAAGAACTACGCCTGGGAGCCGCAGCCGGACGGGTCGCGCAAGACCGTCAACGGCGGCGTGGTCGCGGCCTATTCGCTGGAAATGTCCGCCGAGCAGCTGGCCATGCGCCTCTTGGCCGAGGTGACCGGCGTGCCATCCGACCGCCTTCGCCGCGGTGAGATCAATGCGTCCGAGTACGGCCGGGTGCGCGACGCCGCGATGGATATCCAGTCGGCGCCGCTCTTTATCGACGACACCGGCGGTCTTTCCATGGCCAGGCTCGCCGCCCGCTCGCGGCGGCTGAAGCGCCAGATGGGCCTGGATCTGATCGTCGTCGACTATCTGCAGCTGCTGACGGTCGGCGAGTCGAGCCGCACCGACAACCGGGTGCAGGAGGTGACGCAGATCACCCAGGGCCTGAAGGCCCTGGCCAAGGAGCTGTCGGTGCCGATAATCGCCTGCGCCCAGCTCTCCCGCCAGGTGGAGAACCGCGAGGACAAGCGACCGCAGCTGTCGGACCTGCGCGAATCCGGCTCGATTGAGCAGGACGCCGACGTGGTGATGTTCGTCTATCGGGAGAGCTATTACAAAAGCCGCACCGAGCCGCGCGAAGGCTCGCCCGAGCACCTGACCTGGCAGGAAGACATGGACCGGGTGCGCAACCTGGCCGAGGTGATCATCGGCAAGCAGCGTCACGGGCCGATCGGCACCGTGAAGATGCACTTCAACGAAGACCTGACGAAGTTTTCCGACCTCGCGCGCGACGGGCGCTACGAAGTGCGCTGAGAGGCGCGAGCGGGTTGAGGAAAAGTGTGAAGCGGTTTTCCGCCCGCAACCCGCTCTAACCCTCAGGAATCGATCACGTTCATGATTTTGGATTGCTTCAATCCAAAATCATCGTGATCTGGCGTCTCAGGCGTGGGCCATGCCCTCGAGCTTGTCGATGCCGACGGCGGAAACGGCGGCCTTGAGGTCGTCGATCGCCACCCCGGAGCCCTCGGCGTCGACCACGAAGCGATTGGCCACCACCACCGAGTACTTGCCGGACTTGGCCTGGTTGTCGAAGCTCTCGGTGGTCAGCCGACCATCCACCTTGCCAACCTTTTCATAGCCGGTGGCGGTCTCGTGGTCGGACTGGACATTGATCGCCCCGCCCATGGCGGCGAGCGCGCCCATGGCCGCCAGATCGGTGACCTGCAGCGTGATACGGCCGTCGCCCTTGGTATAGACGCCTTCCGCATTCGAGCCGCCGATGCCGGCCGCGCCGGCGCTGGTGGCGCTGATTTCGGTGCGCGCGAAGCCCGACGGCAGGTTAGCTGGCAAGAGCGCCTTCAGCGTATCGGCCGGCACGGCCTGGACCGAGCCCGCCGGCGCGGGCTGGCCATTGGCCTGGGCCTGCATCGCCGCGGCCGAAGCCTGGGCGGCCTTGGCGGCCTGGTCGAGCTGGCCGAGATCGACGCTGGCATTGCCCAGATGCACGGTGCCGGAGACATTGGTGATGTTGTTGGCGGCGAAGCCGCCCGCGCCGAACATCCCGGCCGCGGCCACGGTGCCGGCGATCACGCCGATGACGATATAGACAATGGCGGCCAGGATGAGGGACACCGCCGTATAGCCCAGCGCCTTGTCCTGCGGCGACTTCATCAGCTTCGGCAGGCCCAGATAGATCAAGTAGAAGCTGTAGAGGCCGACGATGCTGAGGATGCTCAGCATCGGCAGGATGGCGAAGATCCCCGCCAGCCAGGCGGCGGTCCAGCCATAGACGACCACCTTGAGCGCCTGGACGCGGTTCTTCGTGCCGCCGAAGCTGGGCGCCAGTTCGTCGATGATCAGGCCGGTGACGAAAACGCCGACCAGGCTGAGAATGTAATAGAGCACTCCGCCGACGACGACGCCGATCAGGCTGCGGTGAACGCAGACGCCGAGGACGCAGATGGGGAAGAGGCCGCCAATGATCTGGGCGATGGCCGGGATCGCCGCCAGGATGCAGGCATAGCCCATGAACAGGCTCTGCGGGGTGGCGGTCTCGCCGTCGACCTTGTCCCACTCGGTGCGCGGCGACAGCAATATGCCCTGAACGCGGGCGATGAGCGACGGCGCGCCGGCCGGAGCCGGATTGACTACAGTCATGCGATAACTCCCCGAGGATTCCCCTGGGGGAAGCATAACCACGTTCTCGCTTCGAGTAACGCCCAATTTCTCAAGCGTGCGTGAAGCCGCGGGCGCCGACTCGATGCAGATTGGCGCTCCTTTCTAGATGAAGGCTCCCATGGCTCGCGACGGCGCGGCATATGTCTGTCAGTCCTGCGGCGCGGTCCATTCGAAATGGGCCGGCCAGTGCTCGGCCTGCAATGCCTGGAACAGCCTGGTCGAGGAGATCCAGAGCCGCCCGCCGGGCGCGCTGGCCCCGACCAGGCCCACCAAGGCGCGCGGCCTGGTCTTCGAGACCCTGGAAAGCCACACCCCCGCCCCGCCCCGCATCGTGACCGGCCTCGAGGAGTTCGATCGCGTCTGCGGCGGCGGTATCGCCAAGGGCTCGGCCATACTGGTCGGCGGCGATCCGGGGGTCGGCAAGTCGACCCTCTTGCTGCAGGTGGTCGGCGAAGCGGCCCGGCGCGGCGCGGCCTGCGCCTACATCTCCGGCGAGGAGGCGGTCGACCAGGTGCGCGCCCGGGCCGGGCGGATGGGGTTTGGCGAGTCCAGCGTGAAGCTCGCCGCCGAGACGGCCGTGCGCGACATCGTCGACGGGTTGAAGCGCGAACGGTTCGACCTGGTGGTGATCGACTCCATCCAGACCCTGTGGAGCGACATGCATGAGGCGGGGCCGGGCTCGGTGACCCAGGTGCGCGCCGCGGTCGCCGAACTGGTCCGCTTCGCCAAGTCGCGCGGTGTCGCCATGCTGCTGGTCGGCCACGTCACCAAGGACGGCCAGATCGCCGGCCCCAAGGTGGTCGAGCACATGGTCGACGCGGTGCTCAGCCTGGAGGGCGAGCGCGGCTATCCGTTCCGCATCCTGCGCGCCGCCAAGAACCGCTTCGGCGCCGTCGACGAGATCGGCGTGTTCGAAATGGGCGATTCGGGTCTGCGCGAGGTGAAGAACCCCTCGGCCCTCTTCCTCAACGAGGGCGGCGAGCGGGCGGCGGGCGCGGCGGTGTTCGCTGGCGTCGAGGGCTCACGCCCCGTCCTTGTCGAGTTCCAGGCCTTGGTCGCGCCCTCGGCTTACGGCACGCCGCGCCGCGCGGTGGTGGGCTGGGACCAAGGGCGGCTGGCCATGCTGCTGGCGGTGCTGGAGGCGCGCTGCGGGGTTGGATTCGCCGGCCGCGACGTCTATCTGAACGTCGCTGGCGGCTTGCGCATCAGCGAGCCGGCGGCGGATCTGGCGGCGGCGGCGGCGCTGATCTCCTCGGCGCTGGACGTGGCCCTGCCGCAGAACTGCGTCGTGTTTGGCGAGGTCAGCCTGTCGGGCGAGGTCAGAAGCGTGAGCCGGGCCGACACCCGGCTCAAGGAAGCCGCGAAACTGGGCTTTGGCCGCGCGCTGGCGCCTTCGGGCGTCGCCGAGACCGGAGCGTTTCGCGTCACCGGTGTTGCGCGCCTGATGGAGGCGGTGCAACGGATCGGCGAGGACACCTGGACTTGACGCTGTTCGATATCATCGCGGTGCTGATCCTGGGCGTCTCCGTCCTGGTCGGGTTTCTGCGCGGCGCGCTGCGCGAGGTCGCCACCGTCATCGCCTTCGTCCTGGCGGTAGTCATCGCCATCTTCGCGCTGCGGCTCACCGGTCCGATCGCGCGGGCGGCGGTGCATCCGTCCTGGGCGGCGACGGGCGTCGCCCTGGTGGTGGTGTTCCTGGCTGCCTATATCGCCCTTCGCGTGCTGGCTTCGAACCTCATGCGCGGCGTCCACAATGTGAGGGCGCTTGGAACGGCCGATCGGATCGTCGGATCCGGCTTCGGCCTGGTGAGAGGTCTGGTCGTGCTCGGCGTCTTCTACCTCGCCTTCAACCTCGCCCCGCCGGCGATGGGAACACCGGCCTGGATCGCCAATGCCAAGCTCTATCCCCTCGCCCGCAGCTGCGCCGACACTCTGCGCGCGCTGGCGCCCAAGGGCTCCGCCTTCGCCGGGCGCCTCACCCCGGCCCTGGCCAATGCGGTCGAGGAAGGCTCCGCCAGCTCCGATAGCGGCGAATCCAGCCAAAGCGGGTATGATGGCCCGGCCAACAAGAGTCTCGATGACGTGACGAGGAAATTGCGGTGATCAGCCAGACGGCCTCTTGGCGCGACGACGACAGGCTGCGGCTGGAGTGCGGCGTCTTCGGGGTCTTCGACACCCCGGGCGCCTCGCAGATCACCGCGCTCGGCCTGCACGCCCTGCAGCACCGCGGCGAAGAGGCCTGCGGCATCGTCACCTTCGACGGTCAGGGCTTTCACCCCGAACGCCATATGGGTCACGTGGCGGAGCATTTTTCGGGCGACCTCGGCGACCGCCTGCCCGGACGCTCGGCCATCGGTCATACGCGCTATTCCACGTCCGGCGGCAGTGTGTTGCGCAACGTCCAGCCGATGTTCGCCGATCTCGGCGCCGGCGGCGTCGCCCTGGCCCACAACGGCAACCTGACCAACTTCCTGACCCTGCGCGAGCGGCTGGTCTCCGAGGGGCACATCTTCCAGTCGACCTCCGACTCCGAGGTGATCCTGCAGCTGATCGCCGTGTCGCGCAAAACCCGGTTCGTCGACCGGTTCATCGATGCGCTCAGCCAGATCGAGGGTGGCTACGCCCTGGTCGGGCTGACCAACAAGAAGCTGATCGGCGCGCGCGATCCGCTCGGCATCCGCCCGCTGGTGCT
>CALAEG010000198.1 GCA_937890965.1 uncultured Caulobacteraceae bacterium
GGACGTCCCGGAAGACAGCCTCAGCCTAACACGCTCCCAAACAGACAAGGGGTCGCGCTGACATCTCGGAGTAGCGTCGGGATGAGTCGGAGAGCGGAGCAAAACCCCTCATCCGACCTCCTTCGGAGGCCACCTTCTCCCGCAAGGGGAGAAGGGTTTGGTATTGTTGGCCGAACAATGTTCTTGTAATGTTCTGAATGGCTGGGACGAGAAAAGCGAGCCGGAGCTTCGCGCGCCACATGCGTAAGGAGCCAACCTTCAACGAGGCGAAGCTTTGGAGGCTGCTAAGAGACCGTCAGCTGGCTGGGCTGAGGTTCCGGCGACAGGTCCCGGTCGGGCCTTACATCGCCGACTTCATGTCATTCCGGCACAGGCTCATCATTGAGGCAGACGGCCCAACCCACCTGATCGATGTCGAGCGCGACCAACGCCGCGACGCCTGGCTGCTTGCCCAAGGTTTCCGCGTGATGCGGTTTCCGAATGAGATGATCGCCAACAACGGTCGCGGCGTGCTGGCGCAGATTCGCGAGGCTCTGCTCGGAGAGGGTGGTGCGACCCCTCATCCGACCCCCTTCGGGGGCCACCTTCTCCCGCAGGGGGAGAAGGGGATTTAAAAGTAGCTCGTATAGAGCGGCAGGCTTTCCACCCGGCCGACCTTGTCGATGGCGGCTTTGACGTCCGGGCGGGCGACCAGGGCGGCGCGGCGGTCCAGGGCGTTGGGGTGCGGGCCTGGCGGGGCGGGGGGCAGTTTCAGGGTCTGGGCCCAGGCCAGGGCGGCCAGGCGCTGGTCCGGGTCGTTCAGCAGCGCGATCAGCACCCGGGCGGCGCCATCCATGTCGCCGGTGCAGGCCAGGGCGTCGCGGAACGCGTTCGGCGCGCTCTGGTGATAGGCCCTGACGAAGGCCAGCGCGGCCTGGGTGGCCACGGCGTCGCCGGCGGCGACCTCGGCGCAGACCCGCAAGCCCTGCACGTTGGTGCGGCCGGTCAGGGTCAGGTCCGTGGGCGCGATGGCGTCGAGGCTGGCCAGGGCGTCCTTCGGCCGGCCCATCTGCAGCTGCAGCTGCGACAGGTCCATTCGCTGGGTGACGTTGGCGTGGCCGGCCTCGGGCAGGCTCGCGGCCTGGACCATCTGCGCCAGCGCCTCGTCGTAGCGGCCGAGGCCGGCCAGGGCCCTGGCGCGGAGGGTGAGGCTCGTGCCGAGCTCGTCCCCGACATCGGTATAGGGCGAGGCGCCGCCGCCCGCGGGCTGGGCCTTGGCCAGGGCGGGGTCGAGCAGGCGCAGGGCCTCGGCGTAGCGGCCGAGCTCGAGCAGGGCCGTGGCCTGGGCGCGAACGCCGGCCAGCCGGGTCGGCGCGGCGGCGGCCGCGGCGGTGATGCTCGCCAGCCGCCGTTCGGTGAGCGCCTTGAGGTCGAAGGCGTCCGGATTGCTCGCCTTGATCGGGTCGAACCGCTTGTCCGCGCGCGGACCGATCATGGCGACGGGCTCGCCGACCGCGCCGATGATCCCGCGCGCGCCGGCCAGGTCGCCCCGAACGATCAGCAGCACCATCTGTTCGACGACGTATCGGGAGGCGTCGGCGAAAGGGTCCTTCAACGTCCAATTGGCCGCGATCAGGGCCTGGCCGAGCTTGAACGTCAGGTCCGGTCCATCGGGAAGGACGGCGGCGCGGTTCATGATGCCGCCGATGATCGGATCGGCCAGGGTCGGGACGGCGGCGGGGAAGTCCTGCGCCAGCCTGGTGAGGGCGACGATGGCGCCGCGGTCGTCGCGGCGGGCAAGCGCGATATTGACCTGCAACTCCCACTCGACCGCCATCGCGCCGGCCAGGTCGGTGGCCTGGACGATCATGGCCTGCGCCTCGTCGAGACGGCTGTCGCGCAGGTCGATCTGGGCCAGCATGGCGTAGCCGATGTGCCGCAGCTGCGGCGGCAGCTCCATAAAGCCTGGCGAGGCGACCACCAGCCGCAGGCGCTGTGCGGCGTCGCCGGTCTTGCCGGTGCGCACGGCCAGCGAGACCTCGTCAAGCGCGCGGATCGCGGCTCGGGCCGCAGGGCTGAGCGGCGCGCCGTCCACGGAGGTGATGGACCGCGAGGTCGGCGCCGGCGGCAGCAGTGAAGGCCCCCGCGGCAGCGGGATCCTGGTGGGCGAGGCCAGGGCCGGGCACGCCGCGAGCGTCACCGCGCCGGCAAGGGCGGCGATCCAGCCGGCTCTGCGATCCATTGAAACTGACCCTGACGCTCTCTGGCCCGGACCATAGGCGATGGCGCGATCGGAAGCCAAGCGCCTGCTTCCCCGGCGACCTTGCCATTGAAATAACTGACGAATCGGCATTTCTTAGCTTTGGTGTAAGTGGCCCGTAACCATGCTGCAGCGCAATATGAACTTGCCATTGTGGCGTGGTTAGGTCAGAGAGCCCGGCGCTCAGCCGATCAAGTCCGGCTGAATTCGGGGCGACGAGGGGACCTTTCGGGCAAGACGCCTGGTCCGCCGCGTCCTTTATGTCGGGGGGCTTAAATCGCCCTCGCCGAATAGGACTGAGACCGTTTTGGCTTATGGAATTGGAGCGCGCGTTCCCGCGCGTGCGCTGATGTGCGGACTCGTGTTCGCGATGGGATTTGGCGGCGCGGCCTGGGCCGGCCATCGGCCGCACCTGGCCAGGGTCTCGGTCCACAGCCGGCACGAGGTGGCCGCCAGCATCGTCCCCGCACAGCCGTTCCAGCTGCCCGGCGGCCTCGACAACGCCCCCCGCGACGTCGATTGCCTGACCGATGCTGTCTATTACGAGGCTCGCGGCGAGAGCGCCGACGGCCAGGCCGCCGTGGCCCAGGTGGTGCTGAACCGCGTGCGCCATCCGGCCTTCCCGAAGAGCATCTGCGCCGTGGTCTTTCAGGGCGTGCATTCCGGCAATGGCTGCCAGTTCAGCTTCGCCTGCAACGGCGCCATGACCCGTCCGCGCGAGCCGGACGCCTGGGCGCGCGCCCAGGACATCGCCACCCACGCCCTCACCGGCGGAGTGATGACGGCGGTGGGCTATGCGACCAATTTCCACGCCGCCCGCGTCGGCCTGAGCTTCGGCGGCGGCATGACCCGGGTCGCCCGGATCGGCATGCATATCTTCTACCGTCTGAGCGGCTATGCCGGCGATCCCGACATGTTCGTCCTGCAGCCCGAGCGCTCGCTCGACGAGGCCAAGCCGGTCCAGGCGGAGGGCCGGCCCCCCAGCGGCCACTATGTCCTGGCCAGCGCCCCGGTTAGTCCGCCGGTCGCCGCGCCCGCAAAGGCGGCCGCCACCATCGCAAAGGCGCCGGCGTCCTCCGCGGTCGGCTAGGTGATTGCGGCCTGCTCGTTCTTGTGGGTGCGCAGCCTGAGCGCCAGGAAGAACAGCGAGACGCCGAAGACCACCGCATAGACGCCGATCCACCAGGTCAGCACCCGGGCGCCGACGATGGGCGAGGCGATCAGGATGCCGCCGAAGACCATCGAGGCGACGCCGCCGAACACCAGCCCGAAGCGGCCGTGCTTGATGTGCAGGGCGAAGGCGGCCCTGAACATCAGCGCCCCGGTGATCAGGGCCCAGACCCCGACCAGCACCACGAAGGCGATCAGCGACATGCCGGGCCAGAACCAGGCCAGGCCGCCGGCCAGGATCCCCGCCGCGCCCTCGAGCACCAGGAGGCCCCAGTGCCGATGGCTGCGCGCGGCGCGATAGGCCGAGGCGATGGCGAACCCGCCGTCCAGCACCGCATAGGCGCCGAACAGGTAGAGCAGCGACAGCAGGGTGACGCCGGGATAGGTGAAGGCGACTAGTCCGAACAGGATGCCGAGCGCGCCCCGGATGGCGATGGCCCACCAGTTCTGGGCGAGCGCCGTGCTGATCGGGTGGACGTCGTTCGCGACCTGATGACGCTTTGCGTGAGACCCATGCGATACGGCCATGACAGCCTCCTCGTTGACGCACGGCTTCACCATACAGGATCGCGGGGGATGATCGAAGCCCGATCCCACACCCCGGGTTGCGCCGCCTTGTTCCGTGGCTCCGCCCCGCCTAACCTCGACCTCATCCGTGCGGGGGCGAGGCAAGGCCGCCAGGGCGGGGGAGGGCCATGATCGCCTCAGGTCGCGCCATCACGCTCGCAGCGCTCAGCCTGTGCGTCCTGCTGTCCCAGGTCCCGGCCCGCGCCCAGGTCTACGCGCCCCGCACGGCGGTGATCGCGCAAAGCGGCGCGAAACCGAGGCCGAGACCGTTGCCGCCGCCCCGCCCGATCCCGCTGCCCTATCCGTTCCGGCCGTTGCCGGTCCCGCCGCCAGCCCCGCCGCCGAGGCCGAGACCGAGCCTGATGCCCCAGGTTATCGGCATGCCGCTGGCCGGCGCCGAGGCAGTGCTGGCCCGCCAGGGCCTGAAGCCATCCGACGTCGCGCGCGTCGCCTCCAACGCCGAACCCAACACGGTCGTCGACCAACAACCGCGGCCCGGGCAACCGGTGACCGAGGCGTCGCGGATCGTGCTTTCGGTGGCGAACAGCGCGGTGATGGTGCGGGTCCCGGATCTGCGCGGACTGACCCCGCAACAGGCTGGCCCGACCCTGCGCGCGGTGGGCCTGACGCCGGGACGGCAAAGCCAGATCGTCTCCAGTCAGCGGCCGCCGGGGCGGATCGTCGACACCCGCCCCGCGGCGGGCGCCCAGGCCCAACGCGGCGCGGCGGTCGACTACGAAATCGCCCGCATGCCGCCGCCCCCGCCACCACCCCCGCCGGTCGCCATCATCCCGCCGCTGCGCCCCCCGCCCAGGCCGCCCCTGCAGGGCGGCGGCGGCCTGGGC
>CALAEG010000199.1 GCA_937890965.1 uncultured Caulobacteraceae bacterium
ATCGGGAACGCAGCGGGGCGAAGCGAGCCCCAATAGATTTGGTCTGACAACACCCACCGTCGCATTGGATGAAGCCAGCGGCGCCTCGGTGGCCATATCGTCCATTAGGTTCATGAACGTCGGGCTGATGCCGGGATGGGCAGCTTTCCACATGGCCCAAGCACTTCGGGGTGAGCGGTTCGACGAACTGTCGCGATCCGGGGCCCGGCTTATTCTCGGCTTCCGGGCCGCGTTGCCCTAGACCACCAGCCAATGAGTACGACGGCCTCGGATCCCGCGATCGGACTGACGAGTGACGACGCTCGGCGACGGCTTGCAGCCGGCGGGATGAACGCCGTCCAAGATCTGGTCCAGCATCCGATCAATCGGGCACTTGGGAAGCTGTGGGCGCCGGTTCCCTGGATGCTTGAGGCGGCGATTCTGCTGCAAGTGGTGCTAGGCGAGTATGTCGAGGCGTCCGCCATTGCGGTTCTCCTAGTGTTCAATGCGGGTCTGGGATTCATCCAGGAGGGTCGCGCCCAGGCCACGCTCGACGCCCTGAAATCTCGCCTGCCCCTGATGGCGTCGGTGCGCCGCGATGGCGCCTGGAAGACCCTACCGGCGGCTGAGCTGGTTGAGGCCGACGTGATCAAGCTGTCGCTCGGCGCCGTCGTTCCCGCCGATGTCCGCCTGATCGAGGGATCCATCCTCATCGACCAATCGATGCTCACTGGCGAGTCCGTGCCCATCGAGGCAGGCGGCGGCTTTGAGACCTTCGCTGGCGCGCTCGTCCGGCGGGGCGAGGCGGTGGCCGAGGTTGTCGCGACGGGCGCGCGCACGAAATTCGGGAAAAGCGCCGAACTCATCCGCACCGCCCATGTCCAGAGCACCGAGCAGAAGGCGATCTTTCGGGTGGTCCGCAACCTCGCCTTCTTCAATGGCGGCGTGACCATCCTGCTGATCGCTTATGCCGTGCACCTGGCCATGCCGCTTTCTCAGATCGCGCCGTTGGTGCTGGTCGCCGTCCTGGCTTCAATACCGGTGGCCCTACCGTCGATGTTCACGCTCGCGGCAACGGTTGGGGCAGGGGCCGTCGCGCGGCGTGGCGTGTTGCCAACCCGGCTTTCGGCGCTCGACGAAGCGGCCGGAATGGATGTTCTCTGCGCGGACAAGACCGGAACGCTCACACGCAACGAACTGGCGGTCACCGCCTGCCGTGCGCTGCCAGGATTCGACGAGGCGCAAGTTCTGGCGATGGCGTCGCTCACGAGTTCCGATGGCGGGGCGGATCCCTTGGACGCCGCAGTCCGCGCCGCGTCCAAGCTGGCGGAGCTCGCGCGCTGGAAGCTGGTCTCCTTCACGCCTTTCGACCCTGCGAAGAAGATGTCGGAGGCTGTGGCGATCAGCGCCGAAGGCGCCTCCATGAGGATCGTCAAAGGGGCCTTCGCGGTCGTCTCGGCGATCGCCGCGCCATCCCCGCCGGCTGCAGCCATGGTCAATGAACTTCAGGCCAAAGGCTTCCGCGTTCTGGTCGTAGCAGTCGGGCAAGTTGAGCCGCTGGAAATCGCCGGAGTGATCGCCCTCAGCGATCCGCCGCGCGAGGATTCGGCGGCGCTCATCTCACACCTGCAGGGTCTCGGCGTGCGGACGGTGATGGTGACCGGCGATGCGCCGGTCACCGCGCGGGTCGTTGCGGACGCGGTCGGAATCACCGGGCCGATCTGCGAGGCCGCGCCGCTGCCCCACAACATCCGAGCCGAAGATTTCGGCGTCTTCGCCGGAGTCCTGCCCGAGGACAAGTATGCGCTCGTCCAGGCGTTCCAATGTGGCGGCCATGTGGTCGGGATGTGCGGCGACGGCGCCAATGACGCGCCAGCGTTACGGCAGGCGCAGATGGGGATCGCCGTCTTCACCGCGACCGACGTGGCGAAATCGGCGGCCGGCATCGTCCTGACCGAACCTGGCCTCGGCGGGATCGTCGCTGCGGTCGAGGAGGGACGCACGACGTTCCAGCGAATTCTGACCTACACATTCCGGTCCATCGTCCACAAGGTCGCCCAGGTGCTCTTCCTACTGGCTGGTCTGATCATCTCCGGAAGCGCGGTGCTGACACCGCTCCTGATGGTGATGATGATGGTGACCGGCGACTTCTTCGCCTTGTCGTCGGCGACCGACAACGTGCGGGCATCTTCGGCCCCGAATGTCTGGCGGGTCGGCAACCTCACCATCGCAGGGGTCATCCTGGGGTTCTGCGACCTTGTCTTCTGTGTCGCCAGTCTCGCGGTCGGCCGTTTTGCGCTCCACCTCGACACCGATGCCCTGCGGACGCTGACGGTTGTCACACTCGTCTACAGTGGCCAGGCGGTCTTCTATGTCTCGCGAGAGCGTCGGCATCTCTGGAGCTCCCGGCCGGGCTCCTGGCTGATCGCATTCTCTATCCTCGACGTCACGATGTTCAGCACGCTTGCCGCCCGCGGGATTCTGATGACGCCGTTGCCGGCTGTGATCCTTGCCTACGTATTTGGCGCCGCGATGGTCCTGGCCTTCGTGCTTGATGCCGTGAAGGTCGCGCTATTCCGACGCCTCGCGATCGCTTGAGGCGAGTCCCGCCAGAGCATCGCCGCAAGCTGTTCTACCATCAGGGCCGCCCGAGTGTCCGAGCCGTTGGCCTGAGCCACAGGGCGCATCCCGGCGATCTTGAAACCGACCGCTGGCGCACTCTTCCAAGGCTGCCGCATGACGGACCTACGTTCGATCCCGAGCTCAAGACCGATTACCTCGGCGATCGCCACAGGCGTAGAGCAAGGTCCGCCGTTCTGATGCATCTCGGCGCAAGGATGAAAGCCTTGCGTTGAGTGAAAGCGCCCCGACTTCGATCAGGTTTTCTGACCGTCGTCTTCCGTGCCGGGACCCTTCAGAGGCGGACACTGGCAAGGGCTTAGCGACAATTCATCGTCCGACCGACTTGTTCGTGGACGCCAGAGACGAAGGAGCAATAGCGATGATCGACGCCGTTGATTGATGTCGATCATGGACCTCGCCCCGATCCGGGAGCCTCCTGAGCCGTGACGAGCCGGCGGCCAGCAGGAGGTGACGAATGCCCATGATGAAGGTCGTCCAGGTTCCATTTGCCGGCGGTGAGTTCGAATGGGTCGACCGGCCCATTCCGATGCCTCGCGCCGGGGAAGTGCTGATCAAGGTCCAGGCTTGCGGCGTCTGCCGCGGCGATGTGGTCGCCAAGCAGGGAACCTTTCCCGGCCTGTCCTATCCGCGTGTGCCGGGGCATGAGGTTGTCGGAACGATCGCAGCGCTTGGTGAAGCGACATCGCCTTGGACCGCCGGCCAAAGGGTCGGGGTCGGTTGGCACGGCGGCCACTGCCTGCATTGCGATCCCTGTCGCCATGGCGAGTTCGGCGCATGCGAGACGGCGCTCACGACCGGTCTATCCATCGATGGCGGCTATGCCGAATACATGATCGGCCGGACGGAGGCGCTGCTTCGCGTGCCGGAGGACCTGGACGCCGCCAAGGCCGCCCCATTGCTATGCGCCGGCAACACGACGTTCGGGGCGCTGCGCAGTTGCGGCGCCCAGGCAGGCGAGCTGGTCGCGATCCACGGCCTCGGCGGTCTGGGCCATCTCGGTTTGCAGTACGCCCACCGAATGGGGTTTCGCACGGCCGTCCTGTCACACAGCCAGCACAAGGCCTCGCTGGCCCGCGAACTCGGCGCGGACGCCTTCATCGACACCAGCGTCGGCGATCCCGCCGCCGAACTTCAGAAGCTCGGCGGCGCCAAGGCGATCATAGGCACTGCGCCGGACGCCAAGACCATCGCCAGCCTGGTCGGCGGCCTCGCCCGCCATGGACGGCTGATCATGATCGCCTTCACCGGGGATGTGCTGCACATCCCGGCCTCCACCCTGCTGTTCGGCGAGCGGTCGGTCACTGGGGCGGTCGGCGGCGACAACGTCGAGGCGGCGATCGCTTTCAGCCAGTTCGCCCACATCGAACCGATGATCGAAACCTTCCCGCTGGAGCGGGCGGCGGACGCCTACGACGCCATGCTGACCTCGCGCGTGCGGTTCCGCGCGGTTCTGACGATGGACCAGTAAGGGAGCCATGGCGATGCAGGACCTGCTCGATCTCATACATCAACGGCATTCCGCTCGGACACCCTACGACAGCAGCCGGGCGATCCCGCAACCGGCGCTCGACCAGATCGTCGAGGCGGCCTCATGGGCGCCGACCGCCCACAACATGCAGAACTTCGAGATCGTCGTCATTGATGACCCGAGCACGCTGCAAGCGATCGGCGCCATCGAGACCAGGACCTCGCCCGTCTTCCTGCGCGAAAACGCCCGCCAGCTTTCCGCATCGGTAGAGGCTTTACGGCAGCGGAGGACCGGCGTGATCGCCAGCATGTTCCCCCCGGCGTGGCGTGAGCCCGACGCCGACTTCGAGGCGATCGCCGCCGCCGAGCCGGCCGCGCTGCTCAGCCATTCCCTGCAGAGCGCACCGTGTCTGCTGCTCGTCCTCTACGACGCGCGCAAACGGGCGCCCGCTTCGGAAGGCGACGTGCTCGGCTTCATCAGCCTCGGATGTGTCATGGAGAACATGTGGCTGACGGCCCAGTCGCTCGGCCTGGGCCTGCAGATCCTGAGTGTCTTCAGCAGCGAGCCCGTCGAGGCGGCCCTGCGGCGGATGCTCGGGTTTCCCGCCCATCTGAAGATCGCCTACGCCTGTCGCCTCGGCCATCCGGCCGAAGCCCACGACTACGTCCGCGTCCGCCGCCCGCTCGACGCTTTCGTTCATCGCAATCGGTACGGCGGCGAGGGTCCGATCTAGGCCCCCGTCGGCATGCCCTGGAGACGCGCACCGTGAAGAAGATCGCTCTGGAAGAACATTTCACCACGCCGGTGCTCTCAGCCTACGCCCATGGGCCCGGGTCGAGCATGAACCGCCAGGGGTTCGGCCAGTTCGAGCCCAGACTGCTCGAGTTCGGCGACATGCGGCTGGAGGCGATGGACAAGGCGGGGATCAATCTCGCCGTCCTGTCCGTGACCAGCCCGGGCGTTCAGGCCGAGCCTGACGCCCAGCTTGCGGTCAGACGAGCCCGTGAGGCGAATGACGGTCTTGCACGGGTCATCGCCGATCACCCGACCCGCTACGCAGGCTTCGCGCATCTGCCGCTGCAGGACGCAAATGCGGCCGCTGACGAGCTGACCAGATGCGTCAAGGACCTGGGATTCAAGGGCGCCATGATCAACGGCCACACCAACGGCCACTACCTCGATGAGGCGATGTACCATCCCTTCTGGGAGCGGGTGCAGGACCTCGGCGTGCCGGTCTATCTGCATCCCCGCGATCCCTTCGATCGGCCGCACGTCTATCAAGGCCATCCGGAGCTGCTTGGCGCGACCTGGAGCTGGACCGTAGAGACCGCATCGCATGCGCTGCGCCTGGTGTTCGGCGGTGTGTTCGATCGATTCCCCAAGGTGACACTCATTCTCGGTCACATGGGGGAGACCTTGCCTTACCTCCTTTGGCGTTTGGACAGCCGCACGCGCATCCAGGCGCGGCTGGGCGGGGGTAAGGAACCGGGTCGGCTTCCGTCCGAGGTGATCCGAAGCAACATCGTGGTCACGACCACAGGCGTTTGCGCGCATCCGGCGCTGATCTGTGCCTTGTCCGCCTTGGGCGAAGACAGCGTTCTGTTCTCGGTGGACTACCCCTATGAGGATTGCAGTGTCGCCGCTGAATTCATCGAGTCCGCGCCGATCAGCGATGCCACCCGCGCCAAGGTCTGTCACGGGAACGCAGAGAGACTTCTGCGCCTTTAGCCTCAACTGGGTGTCTTCCAAACCTCGTCGTCGCGGACAGTCTTCCATGGCGGGATGCCACCCAACGCGGTGTCGCCGAAGATCTGCTGTCCGGAAGCGGATGCGGCGGTGGGGGCGACCAAGCGCCCATGCCGGTCTGTCCGGGCACCGTGGCTATGCGGCCGGCGCGGCGGGGGTGCGCTTTTCTGGCGAAGGTCCAGCGGGGTGACCTAATCTCTGACTGCGCCGCCCTCAGGAATCGGAGAAATCGACGAAGGCCTTTAGCCCCGAAGTGGTGAGTTCCAAGGTCCGCGGCGTCAGACGCCGAAGCAGTCCCTGGGTTTCGAGCCGACTGAGGGCCCGGGTGACCCCTTCTGCCGACGTACCGATATAATCGGCAATATCGTACCGAGTCATCGCCAAGGTCAGTACTCGCCGGTTGGCGTCGAAGTAGCGTTCATGGCCTGAGCAATCGAGCAAAAAAGCCGCCAATCGCTCTGTTACGTCGAATCGTCCCATCATGATAATCTGACGCTGCGCATTTCGCAGATCATGCACCGCTTTGACGAGGAAACTCTGCTGTATTGTTGGGTGTTCAAGGAGAAACGTCGCAAGTTGTTGGGTAGGGAACCGATAGACTGTGCACTGTGTCAGCGCCCGGGCGGAGTTCACGTAGACACCGTTCTCCGCCAGCCCGAACGTGTCTCCTGGCCAATAGAAAGCGAGAATCTGCCGCTCGCCGCTATGAAGGGTGCGGTCCGCTTCAACGACCCCATCGGTCAGAAGATAGAGGAAGGTCGACTTCTCGCCATGCGAAACGATTTCGGTGCCGGGCGTCTTGAACTCGATGATCTCTCCAAGGTGGCCAAGTTCGACCTTATCGGTGGTGGAGAGGGGGAGAAATGGCCGTTCCTCGCGGCGGTCGGGCTCCCAATTCGGGACCGCACGGATGCGAATTTCGTCGTGACGTTTGCGGATCGTTTGTTTCATGAAGACAACCTGCGTCTGAGCCCTCGCACTCGCCAATCTTTGCGCGCGAAACTGACTTTTCGCAGGGCGCACGCCGCCTAGGCGGCCATATTGTTCCCTGCGGACCGGTGCTGACCTTGATCTATAGCAAGATCGGAGGGTGCCTGGCCTCGGATGAGGGCGATGGAAAAACGTTCGGAAGAGGCAGTGTGGCTCTGCCGACAAAACATAACCAGCTTTCGCGCCCAGCTGACGAGAGAGACAAAAGAAAGTCGACGGGCGACACTGGCCAAGTTGCTGGGCGAGGAAGAAAGCAAGCTTGAGCGCCTTCTCTCCCGAGGGCCTGACCCTTCATCCGAGCGCCGATAGGTGCGGCGCACTCGTTGAGGGCCCGCCTCCGGTTGGCGAGTTCAGGCAGACCGCGATTGAGAGTGAAGGCCCGCGCTCAAGGCGCGCGTGTGCACAACTGAGCACTGCCCGGGCGCGGCACGGATCGAATTTCTGAAATCCCAAACTCGGTCATTCCGAGCGTCCGCTGTCCGGAAAACTGATGACGCTGCGGACGCCATCTGACGCACTCTCTGTCCGTCAGCGGTGGGTTGATGGACAGAGTGGGCGGGAGGGCTTGCCTCCAGGCAGGAGTCGCGGA
>CALAEG010000200.1 GCA_937890965.1 uncultured Caulobacteraceae bacterium
GGCGGGCGAACTTCGGCGCAAGCCTGCGATGGCGCGATCGAAACCGGCTCCGGGAACGGCCGAGTACGACGCTCTGGTCGCACAGCGCGATCCGACGCTGACCGACGAGGTGAACGACGCGCTCCGCGACCTGGCCCTTCGCCCCTCTTACTGGCGGACGATCAAGGCGGAGGGGGACGCGGCGAACGCCGCGTCGGCCGAGGAGCTGCGGGCGGCGGAGCGCCAGCTGGACATCCCGCTGATCGTCCTTTCGGCGCTGTGGGCTCCGATCCCAGGCATTCCAGCGGATGAGATGCGGGCGCTGAACGCTGCATGGCGGGCTTCCCACGACGAGCTGGCCGCGCTCTCCCCGCTCGGCCTCCGGCGCGACGCGCCCGACGGCGTGGGCCATATGATCCAGCTCCAGCGCCCCGACATCGTTATCGACGCCGTCCGCGAGGTCATCGGATCGGCCGCCGGCCAGGCGTCGGTCAGACCAGAGCCCGGCTGAAAGAGCTGGACGACCTCCTCAAGCGCTGAGGCGCCGCCCCGGTCGTCGGCGATGCCGGCTGCCGTTGGGTCACGGCTTGCCTGATCGGCGCGGGCGCGCGCAGATGGAGTCAAGCTCAGGGAGGATGGGTGATGGCCGACTTCGGCGGTGATCTCGACGCGTTCAGGACCGACGCCCGCGCCTGGCTGGAGGCGAATTTTCCGCACGCGTTGAAGACCGAGGCCGGCCGAAGGGCCGGCGGCGGCGACGCCAGGCGCTGGCGCGCGCTGATGGCGGACAAGGGCTGGGGCGCACCGACGTGGCCGAGCGCCTACGGCGGCGGCGGCCTCTCGCGCGGCGAGGCCCGGGCGCTGGCGGAGGAGATGGCACAGGTCGGCGCCTACAATCCGATCGGCGGCCTCGGCATCATGAGCATCGGCCCGACCATCCTGGAGCTCGGCACCGAGGACCAGAAAACGCGCCACCTGCCCGGCATCGCCCGCGGCGAGAAGGAGTGGTGTCAGGGCTATTCCGAGCCGGGCGCCGGCTCCGACCTCGCCTCGTTACAGACCCGCTGCGAGGACAAGGGCGACCACTATCTGGTCAATGGCCAGAAGATCTGGACCTCGGTGGCCAACCTCGCCGACTGGTGCTTCTGCCTGGTGCGGACCGACCCCGCGGCCAAAAAGCACGAGGGGATCAGCTGCCTTTTGATCGACATGAAGAGCCCGGGCGTCGAGACGCGCCCGATCCAGCTGATCAACGGCGACAGCCCCTTTTGCGAGACCTTTTTCACCGACGTGAAGGCGCGCAAGGACGACATCGTCGGGCCGCTGAACGGCGGCTGGACGATCGCCAAGCGCCTTTTGCAGTTCGAACGCGACGCCATCGCGACCGGCCTCGGCGGCGGAACCCTGACCGGCCCGGCCTCCGCGATGGGCGTCGAGGACTACGCCAGGAGCTACATCGGTCTCGATGACCGGGGACGGCTCGCCGACGCCGACTATCGCGGCCGGCTGGCCAGGCACCGGATGGAGAACCAGGCTTTCCAGCTGACCCTTCGCCGCGCGGCGAACGAATCCAAGTCGAACCAGGGCCCGAGCAACGCCGCTGCGATGATGAAGTACGCGGGCGCGCAGATCGCCCAGGATCGCGCCGAACTGATCGTCGAAGCCCTGGGCCAGCAGGGCCTCGGCTGGGAGGGCGGTGGTTTCGAGGACCAGGAGCTGGCGCAGGTGCGCGGCTGGCTGCGGACCAAGGCCAACTCGATCGAAGGCGGCAGCTCCGAGATCAATCTGAACGTCGTCTCCAAGCGCGTGCTCGGCCTGCCCGACCCGAAATAGGCCCGCTCGCCGTCGGCGCTACGAGCGGTCGACGAAAGCGGCAATATCCCAATGTCCTGGGCCGAGATCGAAGTCTCAAGCCGGGGCGAAGGCCTTGCCGGAGGTGAAGGCGGTCTTGCGCGCCAGGTCGACCTTGGCCGCCTCGTATTCGGAGGCCAGCCGCGCCACCAGTTCGCCGGCGGTCGGCACGTGATCAACCGCGCCAATGCCCTGGCCGCAGCCCCAGATGTCGCGCCAGGCCTTGGCTTCCTGGTTGCCGCCGGAGCCGAAGTTCATCTTCGAGGGGTCGGCGTGCGGCAGGTTTTCGGGGTCGAGGCCCGCCCGCAGCACCGACGGCCGCAGATAGTTGCCGTGCACGCCGGTGAACAGGTTCGTGTACAGAATATCCTCGCCGCCGCTCTCGACGATCATCTGCTTATAACCCTCGGCCGCCCTCGCCTCCTGGGTGGCGATGAAGGCCGAGCCGATATAGGCCAGGTCGGCGCCCATGGCCTGGGCGGCCAATACCGCCGCGCCATTGGCGATGGCGCCGGAGAGCGCGATCGGCCCGTCGAACCAGGCGCGCAGCTCCTGAACGAAGGCGAACGGCGACAGGCCGCCGGCATGGCCGCCGGCGCCGGCGGCCACCGGGATCAGGCCATCGGCTCCCTTCTCGATCGCCTTGTGGGCGAAGCTCTGGTTGATCACGTCGTGCAGGATGATCCCGCCCCAGCCGTGTACGGCGGCATTGACGTCCTCGCGCGCCCCCAGCGAGGTGATCACCAGCGGCACGCGGTACTTGGCGCAAAGCTCGACGTCCTCTTCGAGGCGGTTATTGGTCTTGTGCACGATCTGGTTCACCGCGAAGGGCGCGGACGGCGCCTCGGGATGGGCGCGGTCCCAGTCGGCCAGTTCCTCGGTGATCTGGGCCAGCCATTCGTCCAGCTGCGAGATCGGCCGGGCGTTCAGCGCCGGAAACGAGCCGACGATCCCGGCCTTGCACTGGGCGATGACCAGGTCGGGTCCGGAAATGATGAACAGCGGCGAACCGATCACCGGCAGCCGGAGGCGATCGCGAAGCACGGGCGGCAGGGCCATGGAAACTCTCTGAGCTAGGGGAAAGGGCTGTTCGGCAATCCCGTCCGAATAGCCTGACGAATTTACGCCGTAAAGTATAAAACAGCTTGATGGGCTTCAGCCGCCATCGAAGATGGCGTCGCCCAGCGGCGGCCAGGTCTCGTGCGGCCGGCGCGGCGTGCGCAGGCTTTGGTACTGGCGCTCGCAATAGCTGGTGAAGCCGGCGCGGACCGCGTCCTCGTCCTGGTCCAGCAGGGCGATCAGGTGGACGCAGCGCGCCACCACCGACGGCGCCAGGAAGGCCTGGTCGGGCGAAAACCCGGTCACCACGCCGGCGACCCGGACGGCCACGCCGTCCGGGCCAGGCGGCGGCGGATTGCGCGCGCCGTTCAGGTCGAGGAAGCAGACGCCGAGATAGCCCGCCAACGCCTCGGTATCGCGCCCCTGCTGGTCCAAGAGCGCGGCCTTGGCCAGCATGACGTCGCGATAGCTGCCCAGTTCCAGCCGCCGCATGTGCTCGAAGGCGCGGTGGGAGATCAGCGAGGCGGCGATATCGTCCGGCTGCGGTTCGCGCCCGAACCGGATGCAGAGCGAGGCGCGCTCGGCCTCCAGTTCACTCTCGTCCAGCAGCGGCCTGAGCGGCGACGCGCCGCCGCGCTCGCGCGACAGTTCCCACTGCATCTCGACCGCTTCGGCCTCCGTTTCGGTGACCAGGACGCGTTCGCGGTCCAGCGGCCGGGTGCGGACCAGGATCTCGTGGCCGCAATAGGGACAGGGGCCCGATCGCGTTGGCCATTCGGGAAGGTCGCGATGACAATAGGGACAGCCGCCATCCATCCGTCCCGCGGCCGTATAGGCCTGTATTCGCCGTCCACCCATCCGCGCCCCTTGAGGTTCGGCCACGCGAATCCCGCCATTCCCCAGGGTGCGAGGCTGGGCAGCGCTTGTGGCGGAACCAAGGCGGCGGGGGGCTTAGCCTAGGACCTGGGGTTGTTCGCGACCACGAAGGCGGCGTAGCCCTCGACATATTCAGGCGGAATGAAGCCGGCCATCATCGCCGTCAGGTGGCCCTTGCCCGCAAGCACGAGGTTGGTGAAATCGCGGACCTCGCGGGCCAGGCGATGGGTGCGGGCATTGGGACGATCGTACTCGCCATTGATGGCCATGACCGGAAAATCGATGGCCTTCAGGTCGACGCCGAGCAGTTGCGCCTGGAAGCGGCCGGCCATGTCCTCCACCGCGGCCACGGCGCGTGGCGCGGCCCTGGCGATGCGTTCGCCCAGATTATTGCCCACCTCCTCGCCCTTGGCGGCGCGCCGGGCGCGGACCAGGGCGTTGGCGCGCTCCTCGTCGGGATCACGGCCCTGGATGTCCGCCGGCACGCGATCGCGCCATTCGGCGGTCTCCGAGACGCCCGAGCCCTGGAAACAGGCGGTGAGGAACCGGTGCGGCGCCTTGGCCAGGATCTGCAGCATCACCCCGCCGCCCATGGAATAGCCGGCGACATGGGCCTTCTCGATGCCCTTCTGATCCATGAAGGCGATGACGTCGGCGGCCATGTGCAGATGGCCGTGCCGCTCGCCACCGGAGAGGCCGTGGCCGCGCATGTCCAGCGCATAGACATGGTTGGTCTCAGCCAATTTCGGCGCGATGCGGTTGGAGAACCAGTTGCCGATCGCCGAGCCGCGCGCACCGTGCAGCAGGATCACCGGCGCGCCTTGGCCGGCCTCGACATAGTGCAGCCGGGCGCCGTCGGCGACGGTGAAGAAGCCGTCCGGCCAGCGGGTGGCGCGCGACGGGGCGGCGATGGGTTGAACCGGCATGGGCCGAGGTTTAGCCCGATCGCGGGCGGAGGGGATAGAGCGTGGCGTTTCCGTACCGACACATGGCTGCGCTATTGATCTCCTATAACCCCCGGCTAGTGTCGATCCGCGGCCGGAGCCGCGGCGACCGAGGCCCTCATAGCCCTTCCCCGGTCGCCACCGAGCGCGCAACGACGAGGCATCGATTTATGGCAGCGCAGCAGCGGCGGTTTCGCTGGGGTTTCGCGGTCTTGGGCGTCGTGGTCGTCGCCTTGTTGGCCTGGGTGTTCTTCCACCCGAAAGCCCCACCGCCGCAAAAGCCGCCGCCGGTGGCCGTGACGGTCGCCAAGGTCGTGGTTCAGGACATACCGGTCTCGATCAGCGGACTTGGCGCGGCCCAGGCCTGGAAGAGCGTCCTCATCAACACCCAGGTCAACGGCGTGTTGACCTATGTCGCCGCCGAAGGGACCGACGTAGGGGCGGGCGCGCTGCTGGCGCAGATCAACGTCGCTCCCTTCCGCGCGGTGCTGACCCAGACCAAGGGCGCGCTCAGGCGCGACCAGGCGCTGCTGGCCGCCGCTCGGGTCAATCTCGCGCGGTTTCAGACCCTGGCCGCGCAGGATTCAATCGCCAAGCAGCAGGTCGACGACCAGGCCGCCCTCGTCAAACAGGACGAGGGCACCGTCATGATCGACCAGGGCGCCGTGGCCGCGGCTCAGGTCAATGTGAACAATTGCACGATCAGATCGCCAATCGCCGGCCGCGTCGGCGTGCGTCTGATCGATCCGGGCAATATCGTCACCACCTCGATCACCACCGGCATCGTCAGCGTCAATCAGTTGACCCCGATCGCGGTGACCTTCTCGGTTCCGCAGGGCGACTTCCAGCGGCTGTCCGAGGCCTCCAACGGCTTCAGCCGCCCCATGCCCGCCGAGGCGCTCAGCCAGGAGACGGGCGCCTCTCTGGGCATGGGCCAGCTCAGCATCGCCGACAACCACGTGGACCAGCAGACCGGCACGGTCGAACTGAAGGCTCAGTTTCCCAACAGCTCGAAAACCCTCTGGCCGGGCCAGTTCATCAATGTCCGCCTGACCCTGCAAACCCTGCCAAACGCGCTGACCATCCCGGCGGTCGCGGTCAACCAGGGGCCGAAGGGGCCTTACGTCTATGTGGTCGGAGCGGGCAACAAGGTCAGCCTGCGCCCGGTCACCGTCGAAACCACCCAGGACACGACCGCGGTGATCCAGAGCGGCCTCAAGGCCGATGAGACCGTGGTCACCGATGGGCAGATGTCGCTGAAAACGGGCCTGACCGTGGCGATCCACCCGGCGGGCGGCGCGGCGCCGGCGGCTTCGTCGGCGCCGGCGAGGAAGCCCGGCGCGTGAACCTATCCAGTCCGTTCATCCGCAGGCCGGTGGCGACGTCGCTGATCGCCGCGGCGATCCTGGTCTTCGGCATCGTGGCCTATTTCAACCTGCCGGTGGCCGCCCTGCCCCAGGTCGACTTTCCCACCATCCAGGTAAACGCCAACCTGCCCGGGGCCAGTCCCGAGACCGTGGCCTCGAACATCGCCACCCCGCTCGAGCGTCAGCTGTCGCTCATCCCCGGCGTGACCCAGATGACCTCGGTCAGCGCCAACGGCTCGACCAGCATCACCATTCAGTTCGAGCTGTCGCGCAACATCGATTCCGCCGCCCAGGACGTGCAGTCGGCGGTCAACGCCGCCGGCGGCCAGCTGCCGACCAACCTGCCCAGCCCGCCGACCATCCGCAAGGTGAACCCGGCCGATTCGCCGATCATGATCCTGGCGCTGACCTCCGACACCCTGCCGATCTCGACCGTCGACGACTATGCCGACAACATCCTGTCGCAGCAGATCTCGCGGATCGACGGGGTCGGCCTGGTCAATATCGGCGGCCAGCAGAAACCCGCCGTGCGCATCCGGCTCGATCCGAACAGGGCCGCCGCGCTCGGCCTGCAGCTGGACGCCGTCCGCGCCACCATCGCCAGCGAGACGGTCAATGCGCCCAAGGGGCTGATCAACGGCGCCCAGAAGGCCTCCACCGTCTACGCCAACGACCAGATCATGGACATCTCGGTGTGGAACAACCTGGTCGTCGGCTACCATGGCGGCGCGCCCGTCCGGCTCAAGGATATCGGCGGCGCGGTCCAGGACGTCGAGAACAACCAGGTCGGCGCCTGGGTCGAGCCTGGCAAGGCCAACCTGGACAAGACGCTTGAAGGCGGACGCGGCATCCTGCTGATCGTTTTCAAGCAACCCGGCGCCAACGTGATCCAGACGGTCAACCGGATCAACGCGGCCCTGCCGGGCCTGCAGGCCGACATCCCGCCGGCGATCAGCGTCCACGTCGTCGCCGACCGCACCCAGACCATCCG
The DNA here is from genome assembly GCA_937890965.1 of uncultured Caulobacteraceae bacterium. GTDB lineage: Bacteria > Pseudomonadota > Alphaproteobacteria > Caulobacterales > Caulobacteraceae > Poindextera. Next base: position 7,068 of record CALAEG010000200.1, read on the forward strand.
CGCCTCGGTCAGGGACGTCGAGATCAGCCTTCTGATCACCATCTTTCTGGTGGTCGGCGTCATCTTCCTCTTCCTGCGCAATGTGCGCGCGACGCTCATTCCCAGCGTGGTGATCCCGCTGTCGCTGCTGGGCACGGCGGGAGTGATGTTTGCCGTTGGTTTCAGCATCGACAACCTGTCGCTGATGGCCATGTCGATCGCGGTCGGCTTCGTCGTCGATGACGCCATCGTCATGGTCGAGGTGATCTGGCGACGCATCGAGGCCGGCGAGGGACCGCTGGAAGCCGCCCTGGCCGGGGCGAGCGAGATCAGCTTCACCATCCTGTCGATCTCCATCTCGCTGATCGCGGTGTTCACGCCGCTGATGTTCATGGGCGGCGTGGTCGGACGGCTGATGCGGGAGTTCGCCCTCACCCTCAGCGCCGCGGTGGTCGTCTCGATCCTGTTGTCGCTCAGCCTGACGCCCATGCTGGCCGGCCGGTTCCTGCGCGCGCCGGACCCGCCCAGAAACCGCTTCATGAAGGCGCTGGAGACGGGCTTCAATCACATAGAAACCGGCTACGCCCGGGCCCTCGACGTCGTCCTGCGCCACATGCGCGCGACCCTGGCCGTCTTCGTGCTGACGGCCATCGCCGCCGTCACCCTTTACGCCATCGTGCCGACCGGATTTTTTCCACAACAGGACACCGGCTTCATATTCGGCCTCTTCGCGACCTCGCAGGACGCCTCCTTCACCAAGGCGAGCCAGAAGGCCGAGGCCGTGGCCAGGGTGCTGCAGCAGGACCCCGCCATCGCCGGGTTCGGCATGTTCGTCGGCGGGTCCAGCACCAACCAGGGCAACCTGTTCATCAGCCTCAAGCCCAAGGACGACGGCCGCAAGGCCTCGGCCGACCAGGTCATCACCCGGTTGCGGCCCAAGCTCGCCCAGCTGGTCGGCGTGCAGACCTTCCTGCAGGCCGCCCAGGACATCAATGTCGGCGGCCGCGCCGGCCGGGCCCAGTACCAGTACACCCTGGCCGACTCGGACCTGGATGAGCTGAACAGCTGGGCGCCGAGAATGCTGGCGGCGCTGCAGGCGCTGCCACAGTTGAAGGACGTCAGTTCCGACCAGCAGTCGCAGGCCTCGGCGGTCATGATGACGATCGACCGCGACGCCGCCGGGCGCTTCGGGATTTCACCGGCCAATATCGACGCCGCCCTCTACGACCTGATCGGCCAGGATGAGGTAGCGCAGTATTTCACCCAGCTGAACGCCTATCACGTGGTGGTCGAGGCCCCGCCGAAACTGGCGGCGACCACCGCCCTGTTCAACACGGTGCGTCTGCTGTCGCCGATCACCGGCAAGACCGTGCCGCTGTCGGTCTTCGTCAAGGTGAACCCGAACGCCACCTCGAGCCTGACCATCAGCCACCAGGGCCAGTTCCCAGCCGCCACCCTGTCCTTCAACCTGGCGCCGGGGGTGGCCCTTGGCCAGGCGACCGACGCCGTCGAGGCCGCCCGCGCCAAGCTGGGCGCGCCGGCGACCCTGACCGGCTCGTTCCAGGGCACCGCCCAGGCCTTCCAGCAATCCCTGTCCAGCGAGCCGATCCTGATCGCCGCCGCCCTGCTGGCCGTCTACATCATCCTGGGCATCCTCTACGAGAGCTACATCCACCCGCTGACCATCCTGTCGACCCTGCCCTCGGCGGGGCTGGGCGCGCTTCTGATGCTGCTGGCCGTTGGCCAGAATCTCAACGTCATCGGCATCATCGCCATCATCCTCTTGATCGGCATCGTGAAGAAGAACGGCATCATGATCGTCGACGTGGCGCTGCGGCTTGAGCGCGAGCACGGCCTGCCGCCCGAAGAGGCCGTGGCCCAGGCCTCGCACCAACGGTTGCGGCCCATCCTGATGACCACGGCTTGCGCCCTGCTCGGCGGCCTGCCCATGGTCTTCGCGCTCGGCACCGGCTCGGAGTTCCGCCAACCGCTCGGCTTCGCCATCGTCGGCGGCCTTCTGGTCTCCCAGGTGCTGACCCTGTTCACCACCCCGGTGATCTACATCTATCTCGACCGCGTGCGCCGCTGGCGAGAGCCCAAGGACGCGCCCGACGGCAGCGGCCCCTACGCCCAGCATTTGCCAGCCGACCCCGCCGCGACCTAGTTTGGCGGCATGACCAAGCGCTACGTCGCCGCCATCGACCAGGGCACAACCTCGTCGCGCTGCATCGTCTTCGACGAGAAAGGCGACATCGCCGCGGTCGAGCAGAAGGAACATCGGCAGATCTTCCCGAGGCCCGGCTGGGTCGAGCACGACGCCGAGGAGATCTGGGCCAACGTATCCGAGGTCGTTGTTGGCGCCCTGGCCAAGCTATCCATCGCCGCCGCCGACCTGGCCGCCGTCGGCATCACCAACCAGCGCGAGACGACCCTGCTCTGGGACAAGGCCAGCGGACGGCCGATCCACAACGCCATTGTCTGGCAGGACACCCGCACCGACCGGCTGGTCCGCGATCTGGGCGGCGCGGTCGGCCAGGACCACTTCCGCGACCTCTGCGGCCTGCCGCTGGCCACCTATTTCT
>CALAEG010000201.1 GCA_937890965.1 uncultured Caulobacteraceae bacterium
GGCTCGAGCTCGGGTTGCGGTTCGGGCTGCGCCTCGTGCGCTTCCAGTAGCGCGGGCGGAGCTTCGCCGGCGGCGTCGGCGATGGCGTCCTCGTCGATAGCTTCCTCGGCCGGCGGGGCGATCAGCTCATCGGGGCTGAAGCCGCCGAAGGAGCGCGGCTCGGGCTCGACCTGGCTCTCCGCCTCGAAGCTGGCGATTTCACGGCCGCGTTCGCCGAAGCTCATCGGCGCGGGTTCAGGGTGGGCGTCGTCGACGAAAATGTCGGCGTCGGGCTCGATCCGGGTCTCTTCGGCAAAGCGCGCGGCTTCCGGCTCGAAACGGTTTGCCGCGGCAAAGCCGGCGGGCTCGCTCAGCGGCGCGAAGTCGTCCTCACGGAACGGCGCGACGTCAGGGTCGACATAGTTCCCCACCGGGGAATCGAAGCGTTCGCGGCCGAACGGTCCGACGTCCGGATCGAAGGCGTTGTGGCCGAAGCCGGGCGTGGAGGGCGCGGGCGCCGTGGCCTCGGCGAGGCGTTTCTGGGTCTCTTCCAGCCGTTGATCGATACGTTCGCGCGCGTCTTCCAAAAGCCGCGCCGTGCGTTCCTCGGAAAGCCGGATGCGTTCGGAAAGCTCGGTCGAGGTGCGTTCCTGGCGGTCCTGCAGCCGCTCGGAGACGCGGCTGACCTGTTCGCCGACATCGTCCATGGCCTGGGCCGAGCGGCGCTCGGCATTGGCGATGCGTTCGGACAGCCGCTCGGTGATGCGGGCGATCTCGCCGCCCAGCTTTTCCAACGCCTTGGCGCCGACCTCGTCGCTGCGCTCCAGCCGCGCCTCCATAGAATGGCTCATGCGCGCGACCTCGCCGCCCACCTGTTCGATGGCATCGGCGGAGCGGTGTTCGACCTCCTGCACCCGACGGCCGAGGGTGTCGGCCATGCGTAGAACCTCGTGCCCCATCCGCTCGATGGCGCTGGAAGAGCGGCGCTCCGCCTCCTCGACATGGCCGGTCATCTCGCTCAGCGTCCGCTCCATGCGGTCGAAGCGGCCGTCGGCCGCCTCGCGGATCTTGTCGGCCATCTCGGCGCGGGCAGCGTCGACCCTGGCCGACAGGCTGGCGGCGAGTTGCTCAAGGCTGGCCTCGGGAACACGGCCCTCGATGCGGGTCTCGGCGCCGGCCAGGCGTTCGTCGAGCTGGGCGAAGGAGGCTTCCAGCCCGCGCATCGCCGCCGAGGTGCGCTCTTCCGCCTCGCTCAGGCGCCCGGAGAGGCGTTCGATCACGGCGTCGGCCTGTTCGTCGGGGTTGGCGGAAGATGGGCCAACGGCCAGTTGGGCGCTCAACCCGTCGAGTTCACGGCGCAGGTCGCCGAACCGTTGATCGGCCTTGGCCTCGCCGTCGTAGAGGTGGCTGGCCACCTTGGCGAGCGCGCCTTCCATGGAGCGCACCGCCTCGACCGAGGGTGGGGCGATGGCCTCCTGCTCCATGCGCTGCAGGCGCTCGGCCATGCGGGCATGTTCTTCAGCCAGTTCGCCGACGGCGCCTTCGAAGCGGGCCGAGACGGCGGTCTGCTCGCGTTCGGTGGTTTCCAAACGGCTCAGCACGCCGGAGACCGACTGGTCGATGCCGCTGATGGCCAGGGTGGCGCGCTGCTCGGCCGCCTCGATGCGGGCGGAGAGCCGGTCGAGCGCCTGGGAGGCGCGCAGCACGTCGTCACCGGGATGTTCGGGGGCCTCGAAACGTTCGTAGGATGTGGTGGGAGCCGCGGCGGGGCCTGCGGTGGACAGGGCGGCCGGCCGGGGTGTTGCGGCTTCTTCCGGGGCGCCATCGTCGAGGATCATCTGGTTCAGCCACTCGCCAAGCGTCATGCCCGAACGGCGGGCGAGATCCTTGGCGATTTCGCGCGCTTTCGGATCGATTCCCTTCACGCTCCAAGGCGCGTTCGCCGTCATTGCGAATCGGTCTCCCAGCCCACTCTTGGGACGCTAACCACCGATTCCTAGCGTGTAAACGCGGCGTAACCGCTAAATGTAGCGTTACACCCATCTCCTGTGGACGATGTCGGTTCGCCAGGAGCGAGCCCCATTTCACTTTGGCGCCGGGAGCCGTTAACGACTGGTTAACCATGCCGAAGCGGCGGCTGGGCGCGGAGACCTCGGTGGCCAAAAGACGCACCCGACTGGACGATCTGCTGGTCGAGCTGGGCTATTTCGCCGATCTGAGGACGGCGCGCGGCTGGATCATGGCCGGCAAGGTGGTGGTCGACGAGAAAACCACGACCGCCGTTGGGCTGATGGTCGCCGAGATGGTGCAGATCCATCTGCGCGGCCTGCCGCTGAAATATGCCAGCCGGGGCGGCTACAAGCTGGCCCATGCGCTCAGCGTCTTCGGCTTGGACGTGCGCGAAAAGGTCGCGCTCGACGCCGGCGCCTCCACCGGCGGCTTCACCGACTGTTTGCTGCAGGCCGGCGCGGCCTACGTCTACGCCGTCGATGTGGGGCACGGCCAGTTCCGCGCCAGCCTGGCCGCCGATCCGCGGGTGCGCGCGATGGAGCGGACCAATATCAGCCAGGTCAGGATCGCCGACCTCGATCCGCCGATCGATATGGCGGTGGCGGACCTCTCCTATCTGACCCTGGCCCTGGCCCTGGCCGCCATCCGCTCCCTGTTCCGGGAACCTGGCCAATTCGACATCATCGCCCTGATCAAGCCGCTGTACGAGGACCTGCGGCAGGAGGACGTCACTGACCTTGTGGCCATCGAGCCGGTGTTGCGCACCCTGTTCGAGCGGCTGTCGGACCAGGGGATCCATGTCCAGGCGGTCTGCGTGTCGCCGCTGTTGGGCGGTCGCGGCGCGATCGAGTTCCTCGGCCGGTTTCGAGCCAGCCGCGGCTTGGCGCCCGACGAAGCGGCGCGCCTGGCGATCGAGGACGCGCACGCCTCGCCGCCGGTCGCCCTGGCCGCGCTGGTCGGCTGATCAGCGGATCGCTTCGAACAGCTTGTAGCCGTGGCCCTGGCCGAGCGCCGAGACCCTGGAAAAGCTCTGCTTCAGCACCGCCTCGTAGGGCAGGCCGACATTGGCCACCAGCCGGCAGACGCCGCCCTTGCGGAGCATGGACCCCGCGCGAGCGATGAAGACCTGGCCCAGGCTGCGGTCCTCGGCCGCGCCCAGGTGGAAGGGCGGGTTCATGATCACGAAGTCGAGCCCGGACAGCGGCGCCTCGGGATCGCGCAGATCGGCCTGCAAGAAGGCCGCGCGGGGGTCATCGACATTCAGCCGCGCGGCGGCGATGGCGCGCCGGTCGATGTCGATCAGGGTCAGCTGGCTCACCTTGGGCGAGGCCAGCGCGGCCAGGGCCAGGGCGCCCGCGCCGCAGCCGAGATCGGCGCCGGCGCCGGAGAGGCCGCCGAGATGGGGGATGAGCAGGGTCGAGCCCGCATCCGGGCGATCCCAGCTGAACAGGCCGGGCTGCGACCACAGGCCCAGCGCCGGCGGCTGTTGCGGCCCGCCGGCGGCAATGGCGGCGTCCAGCCCCCGCGGCGTGTCCGGCCGGATGCAGGCGCAGATCCGCTGATGCTGCTTGGACGTCTCGACCACCTGACAGCCGAACGCCTCCAGCTCCTTGCGCAGGCGTGCGCCGCCCTTGGTCTTAGGCGCCATCGCGACCAGCTCGCCGCCGGGTGCGAGTGCGCGCAGGGCCTGGGCGAGCACGAAACGCCGCTCCAACACCCCGGGCGGGGCGGCGATGATGATGCGTTGCAACGAGCCGTCGGGCGCCTCTTCCAGGCCTTGCGCGCCAGGAACCAGCGGCGAGCATTGCGCCGCGCGCGCGGGGACGTTCGCCAGGCTGGGCGGCGGGGCGCCGTAGACGGCTTGTTTTCCGGTGGAGCTCATCGGCGGTGTTCAGCCTCGCGCCCGGCCCAAGCGCAAGACTCTTTCCGATTGACTCTGTCGAGGTTTTCTAGAACAAAATAGGAACATATCGGTTTAACCTCCATGTCCCTGACGCTGCTGCATCCCCTGCCGACGCCGGATCCCACGCTCTTTCCGAGCCTGTGCGAGCCGTTGGAGGAGGCGGCCGCGGCCGAGCCGGCCGATGCCGCGGCGGCCTTGGCCTTCGCACTCGGGCGGCTGGCTGGGCCCAAGGACGCGCGGCCGGTGGTGCTGGTCACCACCGGGCTCTGGCTGCGCGAGCGAGGCCGGCCCTTCGCCCGAGGCCTGGCCGGCTGGGGGCTCGGGCCCGAGCGGCTGATCTGGATTCGGGCGGAGCGGGAGGCCGAGGCGCTCTGGGCGCTGGAAGAGGCCTTGAAGTCCGGCGCGGTGGCCGGCGGCCTGGCCAGCGTCGAGGCGCCGCCCTTTGTGGCGACCCGGCGGCTGGATTTCGCCGCCCGCGCCGGCGGCGCGCTTGGGGTTTTGCTGCGGGCCGGACCGACGGGCGACTTGAGCGCCGCGCGACGGCGCTGGCGGATCAAGGCTGGGCCTTCCGCCACGCATGATTTCGATCCCGCGGCGCCCGGGCGGGTGCGTCTGAACGCAGAGCTGGTGCGCCGCCGCGATGGCCCGCCCGGTGCCTGGGCCTTGGAGCAGGACGATGAAACGGGTCGTCTCCGCTTGGTTGCCGGACTGGCCGGTCACGGTCTGGATGAGACCGACCGCCAGTTCGCAGCCGCAGCGTCCGCCGCCGCCTGAAGGCGCCCCCTTCGTCCTGATCGAGAAGGGCGTGCACGGCCTGACCCTGCATGCCCTGAACGCGGAGGCCCGGGCGGCGGGGCTCTGGCGCGGCCAGGCCCATGCCGATGCCTGCGCCATGCTGCCCCATCTGGTCAGCGCCCCGGCCGAACAGGATCGCGATCTCGTGGCGCTGAAGCGCCTGGCGCTCTGGGCCGAGCGGTTTTCGCCCTCGGTGGCCATCGACACCCTGGCGCCCGGCTTCGAGGGCCTCTTCCTCGACATGACCGGCGGCGCCCACCTGTTCGGCGGCGAGGCGGCCCTGCTCGCCAACCTGCGCGGCCGGTTGGCGCGAGCGGGGATCCCCGCCCATGTCGCCATGGCCGACACGCCCGCCGCCGCCTGGGCCCTGGCGCGGTTCTCCGGTGAGGCGGAGCGGGTCGCGCGCGCCGGTGGCCTTCGCGAGGCGTTGTCGGATCTGCCGGTCGAAGGCCTGCGGCTCGAGGCCAAGGCGCTGGCGCTGTTGAAAAAGTTCGGGCTGAAATCGATCGGCGATCTCTATGATCTGCCGCGCGCCGGCCTGGCGCGACGGTTTCGCGGCGAGATCGGCTTTCGCGTGGTCGAGCGGCTGGACCAGGCCCTGGGCTTCACGCCCGAGCCGCTGGATCCCGAACGTCCGGCGCCCTCGTACCGCGTCTGGACCCCGTTCGCCGAGCCGGTGATCGACATGGCGGGCGTCGGCGTGCATCTGCCGGCCCTGGCCGAGGCGCTTTGCGGTCAGCTTTCCCGCGACGGGCGGGGCGCGCGGCGGCTCAGGCTCACCGGTTTTCGCGTCGACGGGCGTGTGACCCTGATCGAGGCGGCCTTGAGCGCTCCGGCCGCGACGCCGGCCCACCTGATCCGGCTGCTGCGCGAAAAGGGCCTGGAAAAGCTCGATCTGGGCTTCGGCATCGATGCGCTGATGCTCTCGGCGGAAAAGGCCGAGGCGCTGGACGCGCGCCAGATGGAGATGGACGAGGCCGCCGATTTGGCCCCGCCCCAGGCGCTGGCCGCCCTGATCGACCGGCTGCAGGCGCGTCTGGGCGAGAGCGTGGTGCGCCGGCCGAGCTTCAGGGAAAGCTGGGTTCCCGAACGCAGCGAGGCCTGGACGCTGGCCGGGCCGCAAGCCCCGGCTCCCCCGGAACGGGACGATGCGCGCCTTCGCCCCATCCTGCTGTTCGAGGCGCCGGAGCCGGTGCAGACCCTGGCCGAACTGCCCGACGGCGTCCCGGCCCGCTTCATCTGGCGGCGCGCGGCCCGGCGCGTGGTCAAGGCTGAAGGGCCGGAGCGGCTGGGCGCGGAATGGTGGGCCCTGGGCGCCAGGCCGCAGCGCACCCGCGACTATTACCGCGTCGAGGACGAGAACGGCCGCCGCTACTGGCTCTATCGCGAGGGCCTCTATGGCCGCGAGGACGCCGACCGCGCGCCCTCCTGGTGGATCGCCGGGGTCTTCGCATGAGCCCTTACGCCGAGCTCGACGCCCGCTCCAATTTCAGCTTCCTCGAAGGCGGCTCGCATCCGGCCGAACTGGTCGAGCAGGCCAAGGCGCTTGGCCTCATCGCCATCGGGGTCGCCGACCGCAACAGCCTGGCCGGCGTGGTCCGCGCCCACGCCGCGGCCAAGACGGTGGGGCTGCGCCTGCTGGTCGGCTGCCGGCTGGTGTTCAACGACGGAGCGGCGCTGATCGTCTATCCGCGCGATCGCGCCGCCTACGGACGGCTTTGCCGGCTGCTGTCCATCGGTAAGAGCGGCGTCGAGGGCTGGACCACGGACGCGGACGAGCCCCGCATCCCCAAGGGGGAGTGCTGGCTGGATTTCGACCAGGCGGTCGCGCTGGGCGAGGGAATGGTCGCGCTGGTCCCCGCGCCGGTGAGCCTCGACGACGCTTTCGAGGCCAGGCTCAAGGCCTGGCGCGAGGCCTGGCCGGCTGCGCTCTATCTGGCCGCGGCGCCCGCTCATCGCGGCGACGATCGGGCGCGGCTGGCGCGCCTGGCCGGGATCGCCCAGCGGACGGGGGCTCCCATGGTCGCCAGCAACGCCGTCCTCTACCACCATTATGAACGCCGTCCCTTGCAGGACGTGCTGACCTGCATCCGTGAAAAGACCACCATCGACGAGGCCGGTTTGCAGCTCCAGGCCAATGCGGAGCGGTTCCTGAAAACGCCCGCGGAGATGGCGCGGCTGTTCCGCGGCCACGAGGTGGCGGTCGAGCGCACGGCCGAGATCGTCGCGGCCTGCGCCTTCTCGCTAGACGAGCTCGCCTACGAGTATCCCGACGAGCCGGTTCCTCCGGGTAAGACGCCGCAACAACACCTCGAGGACCTGACCTTCGAGGGGGCGAAGCGGTATTTTCCCAATGGAATCCCGCCCGACATCCTCAAGACCATCCACAAGGAGCTGCGGCTGATCGCCAAGGTTCGCTACGCCGCCTATTTTCTTACGGTGCATGACATCGTTGCCTGGGCGCGCGAACCGGGCCGTGAAATCCTCTGCCAAGGGCGCGGTTCGGCGGCCAATTCCGTGGTCTGTTATTGCCTCGGCATCACCTCGGTCGATCCGACCAAACAGGACGTGCTGTTCGAACGCTTCATCTCGGAGGAGCGCAGCGAGCCGCCGGACATCGATGTCGATTTCGAGCACGAGCGGCGCGAAGAGGTCATGCAGTACGTCTACCGACGTTATGGCCGCCACCGCGCGGCGATCTGCGCCACGGTCATCCACTATCGTCCGCGTTCGGCGATCCGCGACGTCGGCAAGGCGCTGGGCCTGACCGAGGACGTCACCGCGGCGCTGGCCAATACGGTCTGGGGCTCCTACGGCGCCAAGGTCGAGGACGAGCATGTGGACGCCACCGGCCTGCAGCGCCAGGACGCACGGCTGAAACTGGCGCTCGACCTGACCGCCGAGCTGATCAACTTCCCGCGCCACCTCTCCCAGCACGTCGGCGGCTTCGTGCTGACCCAGGGGCCGCTGGTCGAGACCGTGCCGGTCGGCAATGGCGCGATGAAGGACCGCACCTTCATCGAATGGGACAAGGACGACATCGACGAACTGAAGATCATGAAGGTCGACGTGCTGGCGCTGGGCATGCTGACCGCCATCCGCCGCGGCTTCGAACTGATCAAACTCCACTATGACCGCGATCTCGATCTGGTCTCGGTGCCAAAGGAGGATCCGCTCGTCTACGACATGCTGTGCGAGGCCGATTCGCTGGGCGTCTTCCAGGTGGAGAGCCGGGCGCAGATGAGCATGCTGCCCCGGCTCCGCCCGCGCCAGTTCTACGACCTGGTGGTGCAGGTGGCGATCGTCCGGCCCGGGCCGATCCAGGGCAATATGGTGCATCCCTATCTGAACCGCCGCGCCGAAATGCGCGCGGCCGAGGCGGCCGGCCAGCCGTTCGAGGTGCCATTTCCGTCACCTTCGGCCGATTGCGGCCCGCCGGACGAGCTGAAACGGGTGCTTGGCAAGACGCTGGGCGTGCCGCTGTTCCAGGAACAGGCCATGCGCATCGCCATGGAGGCGGCGGAATTCACCGGCGACGAGGCCAATGGCCTGCGCCGCGCCATGGCCACCTTCCGCCATATGGGCACCATCCATTCCTATGAGGACATGCTGGTTGGCCGCATGGTCAGGCGCGGCTACGACCCCGAGTTCGCGCAGAACTGCTTCAATCAGATCAAGGGGTTCGGCGAATACGGCTTCCCCGAAAGCCACGCGGCGGCCTTCGCCTATCTGGTCTATGTCTCGGCCTGGATTAAGCGGTTCCATCCCGAGGTGTTCGCCGCGGCGCTGCTCAACAGCCAGCCCATGGGTTTCTACGCCCCCGCTCAGATCATCCGCGACGCCCGCGCCCACGACGTCGTGGTGCGCCATCCGGATATCAACGAAAGCGACTGGGATTGTACGCTGGAGTCGTGTCCTTCTCCCGCAAGGGGAGAAGGATCGTGCGCCCTCCGCCTCGGCCTGCGGCAGATCGATGGGTTCAAGGAGGATTGGGCGAAGGCCATCAAGGCGGCGCGGGAAATCGGCGGCCGGTTTCGCGCGCTCGATGAACTGAAGGCCCGCGTCGTCCTGCCGTCCAATGCGCTGGACATGCTGGCGGCGGCCGATGCGTTGAATTCGCTCGACCTCACCCGCCGGCCCGGGCTCTGGGCGGCGCGGGGGCTTGGCGCGGCCTCGCCGGCGCCGCTCTTCGTCTTTGCCGGGCTGGAGGAGGCCGATGGGCCGCCGCCGGCCGCACTGCCGCGCGCGCCGCTCTCGGAAGAGGTGGTCAATGACTACGAGACTATCCGCCTGTCGCTGAAGGCCCATCCGGTCAGCTTTCTGCGCGAAGGCCTCGCCCGCGCCGGCGCCGTCCCCGCCGTCCGACTGAAGGATATGCGCGACGAGGCGCGCGCCACCGTCGCCGGCGTCGTCCTGGTCCGCCAGCGACCCGGCTCGGCCAAGGGGGTGGTGTTCCTGACCCTGGAGGACGAGAGCGGCGTCGCCAATATCGTGGTCTGGCCGAAGCTGTTCGAGCGCTACCGGCCGCTGGTGATGGGGGCGCGCCTGCTGCTCATCCGCGGCCGCATCCAGCACGCGCCGGACGGGGCTGGGCATGTCACCCACCTGGTCGCCCAGACCATCGAGGATCGCACGGCGGACCTTTTGCTGCTCTCCGATCCGGCGTTGAAACCCCAGCGCTCCCCCGGCGACGGAGCGACCAGCGCCTCGCCCGACCGCGGCGAACGGACGCAGGAGGAGCGAATCGTCCACCGCCATCCCCGCAACGTCCGCGTCCTGCCGCGCTCCCGGGACTTCCATTGAGCCGCGCCCCCGCCGTCAGCGGCGCTCGCCTCCTGCCGCGACCAGGGCCTGGACCATGACGTCCTGTCGACCTCGTTTTTCCTGGGGCGAAAGACGGTGGTCGCCAACCTGCGCAAGGGCCTCGGCCGTTTGCAGGACAGGCTGTTCATATTGCTGGCCAAAAATGCCGCCAACCCCACCGACTTCTACCAGATCCCGCCCGGCCGGGTGCTCGAGATGGGCGCCCAGGTCAGCGTTTGACGCGCGGCGGTCTTGCGCTCGCGTACGGACGGGCGTATCGCGCCGGCCGTGACCGCGCTGGGCTCAACCCGCGCGCCTCGGAGCCGCGCCTGAATGACTGGCGAGCCGCCTCGCGCCGCTCCATCGTCCGCCGCACCGATTGCCGCAACCCCCGCCCCGCATAACGGCGCGCATTCGCCCTTCTGGCCGATGGCGGTGGGCGCGATCGGGGTGGTCTTCGGCGACATCGGCACCAGCCCGCTCTACGCCTTCCGCCTGGCGCTGCAGCAGGCCTCGGCGGACGGCGTGCATGCCGAGGCCGTGTTCGGCGTCGTTTCGATGGCGCTGTGGGCGCTGATCCTGGTGGTCACGGTCAAATACGTCCTCTTTCTCATGCGCGCCGACAACAAGGGCGAGGGCGGGGTGCTGGCCTTGATGGCCCTGGCGCAGAGCGCCATCGGCCGGCGCACCACGCTTGTCTTCATCCTGGGCGTGGCCGGCGCCGCGCTATTCTACGGCGATTCCATCATCACCCCGGCGATTTCGGTGCTGTCGGCGGTAGAGGGATTGAAGACCGTGCCCGCCTTGCAGAACTCGGTTTCGGTGAGCGTCGAGATCATCGTCAGCCTGGCGATCTTGGGCGGGCTCTTCTATGCCCAGTCCCGCGGCACGGCCAAGGTCGCCCGCTTTTTCGGACCGATCCTGGTCTTCTGGTTCTTCTGTATCGCCGCCACCGGCCTCTCCCATCTGGTCCACCAGCCCGGCATCCTCCTGGCCATCAGCCCGACCTACGCCGTCGGCTTCCTGCTCCACCACGGTCTGGTGAGTTTCTTTGTGCTGGGCTCGGTCTTCCTGACCGTAACCGGCGCCGAGGCGCTCTATGCCGACATGGGCCATTTCGGGCGCTGGCCGATCCAGGCCGCCTGGCTCTTCCTGGTGCTGCCCTGCCTGGTCATCAACTATCTCGGCCAGGGGGCCTTCGCATTGGATGTGCTGCACCGGGCTGGCGGCCACCCGGTCTATGACGTCGACTGGTTCTTCCAGATGACGCCCGAGGTCGTGCGCGTACCGATGGTCATCCTGGCCACCGCAGCCACCGTCATCGCCAGCCAGGCGGTGATCACCGGTGCCTTCTCCATGACCCAGCAGGCGATGCAGCTTGGCCTCTTGCCCCGCATGATCGTCCGCCGCACCTCGGAGACCGCCGCCGGCCAGATCTATCTGCCGCAGATCAACATGTTCCTGGCCGTCGGCGTCGTGCTGCTCATCGCCGTCTTCAAGACCTCGGACAATCTGGGCCAGGCCTATGGGCTGGCGGTGACCGGCACCATGGTGGTGACCACCTCGCTGGCCTTCATCGTCGTGCGCCGCCGCTGGCGCTGGCCGCTGGTCGGGGCGCTCGCCCTGATCGCGCCGTTGTGGGCGCTGGACGTCACCTTCCTCGCCGCCAATTCGCTGAAGATCCTCTCCGGTGCGGCGATGCCGCTGGTGCTGGGCGGCGGGCTCTTCCTGATCATGGCGACCTGGGTGCGCGGCGGCGATCTTTTGAACGCGAGGGTGCGCCGCGACTCGCCGCTGCTGGCCGACTTTCTGCCGCTGCTCGAGGCCCGCCCGCCGCAGCGGGTGGCGGGCACGGCCGTCTATCTTACCGCCGACCCGGACCACGTCCCGGGCGCCCTGCTGCACAACCTCAAGCACAACCGGGTCCTGCACGAACAGAACGTCATCCTGACTGTCGAGACCACCGACACGCCGCGCGTCCCCGAGGCGGAACGGGTCCGGTTCCAGCCGATCAACGCGGACTTCAAGCGGGTCGAGGTGAAGTACGGCTTCATGGAGACGCCGAACATCCCCAAGGCTCTGGCGCTTTGCCGCAAGGACGGCCTGGTGTTCGAGGTGCTGTCGACCTCCTTCTTCCTCGGCCGCAAGACGGTGGTGGCTAATCAGCGCAAGAGCCTGCTCGGCCATTGGCAGGATCGGCTCTTCATCCTTCTGGCCAAGAACTCCGCCAACCCCACCGACTTTTACCAGATCCCCCCCGGACGGGTGCTGGAGATGGGCACCCAGGTCAGCGTATAGACGCGGGCGGGCGGGCAAGACCTTCGGAGACAGCCATGCGCAATGCGTTCGCGGCTTTGCTTGTTCTGCTCGCCCTGGCGGCGGCCTTGCCGGCCGCGGCTTTCGACGGCGCCAGCGAGGCCCGCTACCAGAGCCTGCTGGCGGCGGCCAAGACCGGCGGTCAACCGATCGACTGGAGCGCCCTGCGCTTCGCCTTTGCCGACTCGGCCGAATTCGATCTCTCCGGCGACCGCACCGACGAGGCCCGCAAGGCCATGTTCGCGGCGATCAACGCCGGCGACGACAAGGCCGCCCTCGTCCAGGCCAAGCTCATCCTCGACCAGGACTATGTCGATATCGACGCCCATGTGGCCGCCGACCTGGCTTGGCAGCATCTGGGCGACGCCGCGGCGGCCAAGCGCGAGCACGACATTGCGCTGGGCCTGCTTCGCTCCATCCGCACGGGGGACGGCTCGACGCCCCAGACGGCCTTCACGGTGATCAGTGTCAGCGAAGAATACGCCATGATGCGCGCCTTCGATCTGAAGGTGACCGACCAGGCGCTGATCCAGGCCGGCGGCCACAGCTACGATCGGCTCAACACCACAGACAGCGATGGCAAGACGCAGAGCTTTTTCTTCCTGATCGACCGCATCATCGCGGCGGAAGGCGCGTCGTTGAAGGCGCCCTGATCCTCCCCCGTTGGGGGGGCCATGCCAAGCATGGTGGAGGCGGCTCTCAGCGTCTCGGCGCTGCCAGATCCATCCCAGGTCATTCTTGAAACGGACGCGGCCGGCATCGCACCCCCTCCACCGCGTTGCACGCGGTCCCCCTCCCCTACGGGGGAGGATCGGCCACGAACCCGAACGACGAGCCCTCGATCTGCGGCAGGTCGTCGGTGATCTCCAACCAGGGCGCCTTGGAGGCGACGAAGGCGTGGAATTGCGGCCGCACGCCGGGGTCGCCGTCGGTGGTTCCCAGCCGGATGTGCACCAGGCCCTTGTCGTGCCGCTCGGTCAGCACACTGGAGCCGCAGTGCTTGCAGAAGCAGCGCATCACCCCCGGCGAGGACTCGTAGCGGCTCAGGGCCTCGGCGCCGCCGACCAGCCGCAGGCTCTCCATCGGCGCCCGCATCGAGCTGGCGAAGGCGCTGCCGCTCCATTTGCGGCAGTTGCCGCAATGGCAATGATAGGTCGGCCCCGCCGCCGCGATCTCATAGCGCACGACGCCGCAAAGGCAGCTTCCGGTGATCATGGGTCAGGCCTCCGTCTGGAACGGAGGTTTGGTATCAGATCGTCGGCGCGCGCGCTCAGTCGAAGACGTCGGCCACATCCGCGGCCCGCCAGCCCTCTTTGATGCGGATGAGTTCGCGATAGCTGGCCGCGACGATCACCGCCCAGGCGACCGCCAGCTGACCGAAAACGAACACATTGGCGACTTGAATGATCGGGTTTGTTCTAAGCGCGCTTCCGAGAACGGCCTGTTCAGTCGCCGCGACGAGCACGACTGCGATCGTTGAGAGCACGAGCAGCCCGAAGAAACTCCAACGATGGCCACTCATGAGCCTAAACGCACGACCTAGAGTGGCCAGTACGCTTGGCCGTTCGACCGCGAGCACCGGCGCCGCGATCCCAAAGGCCAAAGTCGTGAAAATGGTGACACATGCCAGCCCGAACGACCAAAGCCCAGTCTCCATAAGCCTTGTGCTTACGCTGCCGGTTGGCGTTGAAAAGAAGACCAGCGCCCGAACGATCTGGTCCGAACGAAGGATGAGCGCGATCACAACAATACGCGGGAACAACGCTGCCGTTTGCCCAAACGCCCGCACGGAAGCCTCCCGGAACGGGAGGGAAAGGCCTAAGACCAGCGACGCGACGCAGACCGCCAGGGTCTGAGCGATCAAGGCGTTGATGATCGCGCGCGCCAACCCGAGCCATCCTGTGTAGTGGCTCGTCGGC
>CALAEG010000202.1 GCA_937890965.1 uncultured Caulobacteraceae bacterium
GAACGGGCTCTGAATGATAACGCGCCTCGCCGATTGTGGTCGCGCAGCATCCTTGGCCGTTGGCGCGAACCCTCAGTATCGGCGAATGCATAACAGGTCTGTGCTGTTTTGACATTCAAAGCTCTGGTCGACTCATCGGCGCATCGAGGGCCAGTGGAGCCTCAGCGGCCCTAGCCCGGCCCGATCATCTTCTCCGGCCGCACCAGGGCGTCGAACTCCGCGTCGGTGACATAGCCGCCGCCGACGGCCTCCTGGCGCAGCGTGGTGCCGTTCTTGTGCGCGGTCTTGGCGATCTTGGCCGCGGCGTCATAGCCGATCCTGGGCGACAGCGCCGTGACCAGCATCAGCGAGCGCTCGACCGCGGCCTCGATATTGTCCAGCCGGGGTTCGATGCCCACCACGCAATGGTCGGTGAAGCTGATCGCGGAATCGGCGATCAACCGCGCCGACTGCAGGAAGTTGTAGGCCATCACCGGATTGAACACGTTCAGTTCGAAATGGCCGGAGGCGCCCGCGAAGGTCATGGTCGCCTGGTTGCCGAACACCTGGGTGCAGACCATGGTCAGGGCCTCGCATTGGGTCGGATTGACCTTGCCGGGCATGATCGACGAGCCAGGCTCGTTCTCCGGCAGGCTGAGTTCGCCGAGGCCGGAGCGAGGGCCGCTCCCCAGAAAGCGGGTGTCGTTGGCGATCTTGAACAGCGACGCCGCCGTCGCATTGATCGCGCCGTGACCGAAGACCAGGGCGTCGTGGGCGGCCATGGCCTCGAACTTGTTGGGGGCGGTGACGAAGGCGATGCCGGTGATGGCTGCGATCCGCGCCGCGACCATCTCGGCGAAACCGATCGGCGCGGTGAAGCCGGTGCCGACCGCGGTGCCGCCCTGGGCCAGTTCACAAATGCCCGGAAGAGTCATCTCTATCCGCTTGATCGAGTTGGCAACCTGCGTCGCATATCCAGAGAATTCCTGACCCAGGGTCAGCGGCATGGCGTCCTGGGTGTGGGTGCGGCCCAGCTTGACGATGTCCTTGAACGCCTCCTGCTTGGCGACCAGCGCCGCATGCAGATGCGCCAGGGCAGGCAAGAGGTCGTTCACCACCTGCTCGGCGGCGGCGATGTGCATGGCGGTCGGAAAGGTGTCGTTCGACGACTGGCTCAGGTTCACCTGGTCGTTCGGGTGCACCGGCTTTTTCGAGCCCATCACCCCGCCCAGCATCTCGATGGCGCGGTTGGAGATCACCTCGTTGGCGTTCATGTTCGACTGGGTGCCGGAGCCGGTCTGCCAGACGGCCAGCGGGAAGTGGTCGTCGAGTTGGCCGTCGATCACCTCCTGGGCGGCGGCGATGATGATCTCGCCTAGGGCGGGATCGAGCTTGCCCAGCGCCATATTGGCCTCGGCCGCGGCCCGCTTGATGACGCCGAGCGCGCGGACCACCGACCTGGGCTGCTTCTCCCAGCCGATCTTGAAATTACCCAGGCTGCGCTGGGTCTGGGCGCCCCAGTAACGGTCGCTCGGGACCTCGATGGGCCCGAAGCTGTCGGTCTCGGTGCGCGTGGCGGACATGAAGGGTTCCCGAGCGATGAATGCCGCTCGGGGTCTAATCGCCCCCGCCGCCTGTCGCAACGGTTCGCGGCTGCCGAAGCCTAGAAGAACCCCGCCGCGGCGCGCAGCGCTATGCGGGCGCCGGCGCGGTCGGCTTCACCCAGCGCGCCCAGCCGGCGCTTGATCTTCGAGACCGACAGCGTGGCCAGCTTGGAGGCGCGGATGGTCGAGGGCGCGGGCAGGCCGGCGGCGGTCTGGTCGGCCACCGCGATGTCGCCGAATCTGTGGTCCTTGTCCGAGACGGTGATCATCGCCACCCAGACCAGGCCGGTCGAGCGCTCGAACTCCGGCGTCGAGACCACCAGGGCAGGGCGTCGCTTGGAATCGCCGCCTTCGCCGATGGCCACCGCCACCACATCGAAGGGCCGATAGAGGGCGCTCATAGGTTGGAATAGGCCGCGGCGTCGGCCGGCGAGCCCCACTCGGCGAAGGCCGCCAGCGTGTCCTCGTCCGCCTGCGGCGGCAGCTTGTCGATGATGACGCCGGTGTCGGTCACCCGATAGCGAACCACGTCACCCGGCTTCAGGTTGAGCCGCGCGCGAAGCTCGCGCGGGATCACCGTCTGCGCCTTGGAGGTGAGCTTGGAAAGGAAGATGGCCATCAGCGATTCCTCCGTCTTACTGTCTTACGCTCTTACCATAGGGCTCGCGGGGAGCAAGCGACGCCGCAAGGTTGTCCCCAGCTATCCGCTCCAGGGCGCCAGGGCGCCCCACATGAGCAATTGAAAGGAAAACGCCACGAAGATCAGGGTGGTCGCGGTGAACCGGAACTTGCGACCAATTGTCCAACTATCGAGCCGGCGTCCGCCACGCCAGACCACCGGCGTCATCACCAGCACCAGCAGGGTGAGCAGGGCAGCCACCAGGGCGCAGGCCGAGGCCATCAGCACCAGCGGCCCCGGCCAGCCATACATGATCTTGCCCAGGTCGCCCGTGCCGGAGGCCCACGCGGCGCAGCTGACCATGGCCACCAGCCAGAGCAGCGAGATGGTGGTCTGCACCAGGCTGGCGCGCGCCTGCGTGGGGGTCTGGCGCGACTCGCGGGTGTCGCGCACGGCCAGGCCCACAAGGGTGGCGATCGAGGCCAGGGCGGCCAGCACGGCCATCAGGCCGAGCACCTTCGCCTGATAGAGCGGCCCGATCCGATCGAAGGCCGTGGCGCCGGAGGCCGTGTACCAGCGCACGGCGCGGCCATTCTCGATCTTGAAGGCGATGGTCTCCGGTCCGTCGACCCGGACGAAGTGACCGGCAGGGCCGTCGGGGACCCAGGCCTGGGCGCCGCCGCCGCCGGTGGTCAGCAACCGGCCGTCGCCGGTCACCGCGATGGTCGCCTGGCCGATCAGGGTGAAGACGAATTTCTCCAGCCCGTGATAGGCGCGCCGGTCGTCCAGATAGGTCCCGGCATAGACCGCCCGGTCGTCGACCAGGGACGCAACGCCCGGCCGGGGCGAGATCTGCGGCGCGGCATAGAAGCGGCCGACAATCTCCTGCGGCAGGAGCGTGGTCAGCTCGGGCCCGGTGTCGGTATTGGTGGTGACGAAGACGCCGAGGCTCAGGTCTGGGACGGTGAGCATCATGGAGTGGAACCACAGAGTGTCGCCGCCGTGGCCCTGGCCGTGGAAGCGGCCGGGCAGAGCGAACTCCATGAAGCCGTCGTCCCAGCCGTTCACCCCCGGCGCCGAGGCCTGCAGCGTAGTGCGGAAACCCTTGGCGGTGTCGGGGCCATAGACGGTCGCGCCCTCAAGCTGGCCGCCGTTCAGGATCATCAGCATGTAGCGGGCCATGTCGCCGGCGCTCGACGACATCGCGCCGGCCGGCGCCCCCTGGCTGACATACTCGAAGGCTTGCGGCCGGTAGGTCCCGCCCGCCCAGCGGTAGCCGGTGGAAAGCTGGGCGGCCAAGGAGGCGGGCATCGGCTTGGGAAGCTCGGCGCGCGCCGGATAGGGCTCGCGCGCACTGCTATGGGCCATGCCGAGGGGGCCCAGGATCTCAGCGTCGATCAGGTCCTGATAGGGGTGGCCGTTGACATAGGACACAGCCTCGCCGGCCAGCATGGCGCCGTAGTTGGAATAGACCGACACCACGCCGGGCTCGCGAACCCGCCGGGGCCGCTCCTCGCGCAGATAGTCCGCCAGCGGACGGACGCGGGCCGGATCATCCTCGAACAATTGGCCGAGCGCACGGTCTTCGAACCCGGCCGAATGGGTCATCAGGTCACGGACATAGATCGGCTGTTTGAAGCCCTGGTCCTTTATCTGCAGCGGTTCGGGCAGATAGAGATTGATCGGCGCGCCCAGCCGCATCCGCCCGGCCTCGACCTCCTTCATCAGGGCGATCCAGGTGAAGGTCTTCGAGATCGATCCGACGCGGAAAAGCGTCGTGTTCGGATCGACCGCCCGGCCGGGTCCGGCGAAGCCATAGCCCTTGTCCAGGACCACCTGGCCGCCCTGCACCACCGAGACGGCGACACCGGCGATATGGCGGGTGGCCATGGTCTGGCGCACCACGCCGTCGACGAACGCCTCGAGTTCGGCGGGCGGGATCGGCGTTCCGGGCGCCAGCCGCGCCCCGGAGACCTGGGCGGGCAGGGGGGCGGGCTGGGCCGCCCGGGCGGGCTTGGCCGCCGCCTGGACCGAGGGCTTGGGCTTGGCGGGCGCCGGGAGCGGTTTCGCCGCCGCCAGCGGAGCCGCCGATGAGGCCGCCGGGTGCGTCGGGGGCGCCAGCGCCGTCGGAACCTGGGCCAGGCTATTGGCCCCGAGACCCATGCCCGCGGCCAGGGCCAAGACCATGAAAACTTTGGGCATCGGGCGCATGGGCGGTACTCGCGGACACACTAGGGTCGGTCCGTCTTAAGGGGTTCGCGTCGCAGGCGAAAGCGCCCTTCAGGGCGATGCGGAAAAGGCCAACAGCGGCAGGTCGGGTCCGAGCGCGGGACCAATCCAAAGTTGTGGCTCCGAAGGCGGCGCGGCCCCAAGGTTCTGCTCGCGTTTGGCCACGCAGGTCTGCACCGCCGGGCCAAGCACGGCGAAACTTCGCGCCAGCGGCAGCTGTTGCAGCATGCAGGTGTCGAAGAAGGTGTAGCGGTCCTCTTCGCCACAGCCGAACGAGGCGCGGTCGGGCCTGGCCGCCGTCAGGACCATGCGGTTGCGGCCGGCCAGGGGCGGGACGAAGACGCCGGAAAAACAGGCCGCCACAACGATCACCGCGCGGCGTTCGCCGCAGGCGTCATCGACGATGGCCGCCATGCCGGCCGGGGTCAGCATCCTGTCGCCCAGCACGAGGCCGTCGGGCGAGCCATGCGAGGTGAAATAGATCAGGCAGCCGTCCTTGGCGCTTTCGGCGGCGCGGCCGAGCTGGCCGATGATGCTTTGCGGATCGGCGCCCAGGACGCTGGCCGGCCGGCCGGTCTCGACCGAGAACTGGCTGATGTTGGTCGGTGTAAACCCCGCCTTGGCGAAGGCCGTGGCCAGGTCGCGGCGGGCGTTGTCGAACACCTCGGAATGAGCCCCGGAATGGGCGTGGTCATCGCCCGCCACGATGACGGCGGCCCAGTCGGCGAAGGGCGAGGCGGCCCGCACCGGCTGAGCGGCCGCGAGAAGGAGGGTGGCGAAGATGACGAGCGCGGTGAGTGTCCGCATCCCGTTCCGCGCTTAGCTTTTGTAGTTCTTGAAAGGGGTGGGAAGCGCCGTGCCGGTGGCCGTGGCCAGCAGCCGTCCCTCGCCGTCGAAGAGCTGCCCCTCGGTGAAGGCGATGGTGCGGCCCCATTTGATCACCCGGCCAATGCCGCGCATCGGCCCGGGCAGGCCGGGGCGCAGGAAGCTGGTCTTCATCTCCAGGGTCGGCGCGACGCTGGTCATGCCCGAGGCGACCTGGCAGGCCACCGACATGCATTCGTCCAGCATGGCGCAGAGATAGCCGCCCTGGATCTGCTTCATCGGGTTGCCCATCACCTCGGCCTTGGCCTCGAAGGTGATCTCGACCGTCTTTTCGGCCTGGTTCACGGCGATGACGCGAAAGCCCAGGGTCTGGGACGAAGGCGGCTGGTTTTTGCTGCGCTGGAAACGCGCGAGCAGGGCCTCGTCGGTCTGGGCCTCCGGCGCCGGCGCGGTCGTGTCGGTCAAGGCGTCATTTCTTTCGGAATTGATCGAGCGAAACCACCTTGGGCTCGTCCGATACCGGTGGGCCGGGTTGGGCGGCGGCCTCGACCGGCGCCGCCTCGGCGGCCAGCGCCGCCGCGGGCGCGTCGGCGACCTCGAACTGCAGCGCGAACTGGACGCTGGGATCGATGAAGCGGGTGACCGCGGCGTAGGGGATCGACAGCCGCTTGGCCTCGCCGGCGAACTTCAGGGTGACCGAAAAGAAGGTCTCGCCCGGCGCCAGGTCCCAATATTCGTGCTGCAGGATGATCGACATCTCGTCGGGATAGCGGGCCAGCACCTCGGGCGGGCCGGAGACGCCGGGCGCCTGGGTCTTGAAGGTGATGTAGAAATGGTGGTCGCCGGGCAGGCCGGCCGGCGTGGCGGCGCGCTTGAGCGCGGCCCGAACCACGCCGCGCAGCGCGTCCTGGGCCATCATCTCGTAGTGCATCAGGTCTTGCGGCGGTTTGTCTTGAGCCATGGGGATCGACACACTGTGAAGGCGTTCGTCGAAACTAGCGCGCGCGCGTTCAGCCGCAAAGCGGGATCATCGTGAAAGCGAGAAAGTGGGGAGCTTCTGTTGCCAGGCGCCCGCATCCTTCTCAAGAAAGAAGGGGCGCCTCGCCAAAGGCTGTGAAAGTGGGGGACTTCTGTTGCCAGGCGCCCCGCATCCTTATCAAGAAAGAAGGGGAGCGCCGCCAACGGTCGTGAAAAGTGGGGAGCTTCTGTTGCCAGGCGCTCCCCGAGCCCCGCCTAGCGCTGCTAAGACACTAGGGCTTTAGGTCGAGTTCGACCGAACCGCATTACGCGGCGAGGGCGTACTCTTGAGCGAAGTTATCGTTCGCATTTAGAAAATGGCCCGAAACGGTGAGCCACGCCGAGAGAAAGCAACGCCTTTAGACGTCTGTCGATGCTGATCGGCCCCTTGAGACTCCGCCGATAACGCGGAGGAAGGAATTGGTGGAGCCGCCGGGAATCGCACCCGGGTCCAGTCCGCTTATTACACGCGCGTTTATCTCCATAGTTCGGACCGAGGTCCGCACCCCCCCAATATAGGCACGATCGGTTGTCGAGAGAAGAACACGATGGCCGCTTGCGTATTTGCAGGGCTGTGCTAATTTCTGAACATGCATTCAGAAATCAGATCAGCCAATCAGCCGAAGCCGAGCTTCATCGAGACCGCGCGCCGCGCTCAGATCATCGACTGCGCCGTCGAGGTCATAGCCGAGCTGGGATTCGCCCAGGCCTCGCTGGCGCAGATCGCCAAGCGGGCCGGGGTCTCCACCGGCGTGATCCTGTATTATTTCGCGGGCAAGGATGACCTGATCCGCGAAGTCGGCGTCCATGTCTTCACGACCGGCCGCAGTTCCATCGAGCCGCTGGTGCAACAGCAGCTCGACGCCAGGAGCGCCCTTCGCACCTTCATCGAGGCCAGCGTCGCCTATATCGCGGCCAATCCGAAAAAGGTGCTGGCGATCATGAACATCCTGCGCGCCGGCCGTAGCGATGGCGGCACGCTGAAAATCGATCCGACCGTCTATCAGCCGCGCCAGATCGGCTTTCGCAACATCCTCGAGTGGGGCCAGCGCGACGGCGAGTTCAGGACCTTTTCGGTGGCCGTGATGGTTGAGACCATCGTCGAGGCGCTCGACGCGATCCCTTCGCAGCTGGCCGCCGATCCCAGCCTCGATCTCGACGCCTACGCCAAGGAACTGGTCGAGCTGTTCGACCGCGCCACCCGCGCCGATACCCCTGTCCAGGAGCTGAGAGTCCGATGAAAAACCTGTTTCACGCCGCCAGTTTCCTGCTGCTCGACCTGGCTTCGACCTTCGTCTTCCTGGTCCTGATCCTGCTGACCAAGAACGTTCCGCTGTCCATCGTGCTCGGCATGGTCTTCGGCGTGGCCCAGATCGGCTGGGAGTTCGCCCGCAAGAAGCCCGTCGGGGTGATGCAGTGGATGAGCCTTTTCCTGGTGATCACCTTCGGGACCATATCGCTGGTCACCAACGATCCACGCTTCGTGATGATCAAGCCTAGCCTGATCTACGTCATTGTCGGGGTGGTGATGTTGAAGCCGGGCTGGATGAACCGCTACCTGCCGGAAGCGGCCATGGAGGTCGTGCCGGACATCGGGGTGATCTTCGGCTTCGTCTGGGCGGGATTGATGTTCGCCTCCGCCGCGCTGAATATTTTCGTCGCCCTGAAGTTCAACGTGGTGACCTGGGCGTCGTTCATGGCTGCCTACGGAACCGTCAGCAAGCTGGGACTCTTCCTGATCCAGTACGCGACTATGCGCTTCATCGCCGTCCGCCGCCGGCGCGCCCAGATGACCCCGGCCCTGGCCTGATCCGCCCGCCGCCGGCCTGTGGTACAATAGACTGAAGGCATGGCGATGGAGGCTCGATTGGCCGCTTCAGCGCGAGCACAGGTTCAGCAAGGCTTCGATCCGGCGCCGCACATCCGGCGGATGCACGAGGACGGCTACACGGTTGTCGAGGACTATCTCGACACCGGTCAGCTCGCCGCGTTCCGGGACGGCATGGCGCCTTATCTGGGGACCTATCGTGGCCGCAACCCCTTCGAGGGGCGCACCACCGAGCGGGTCTACACCATGGTGGCGCGCGGGCAGGTGTTCGAGGACATCACCGCCGATCCGCGGCTGCTCGCCATCCTGGACGCCTTCCTGAAGCCCAACTATCTGCTCAGCGCCAGCCATGCCATCGACATCTATCCGGGCGAGGTGGCCCAATCGATGCACTTCGACGACAGCTTCTACCCCATCCCCCGTCCGCGTCCGGCGATCAGCATCAGCGTCATTGGCGCCATCGATGCGTTCACGGCGGCGAACGGCGGCACCGTAATCATCCCGCGCAGCCACCTCTGGAGCACTGCTGAATACGCCGCCTTCATCGAAGCGCTCCGAGCCGGGCGGCCCGCTCCAGCGATGCAGGACGCCTTTTCGCTGGAGATGTCGGCGGGCGCGATCGCCGTCTTCCAGGGCACGCTGGTCCACGGCGCCGGGGCCAATACCAGCGACGCCCCGCGCATGGCCTTCACAAACCAGTATTGCGAACCCTGGGCGCGGACGCAGGAGAACTTTTATCTCGCTGTGCCCAAGGACCGTGTGCGACGGATGTCGCCGGCGCTGCAGAGCCTGCTGGGCTACGGCCTGATGGGGACCAGCTTCATGGGCCAGGTCACCGCCTCGCATCCGCTGAAGACGCTGGACGAGGACTGGGTCGCGCCGGTGGTGCGGCACGCGCCTTAGCTTTCCGCGTCGATGCAGCCTTCCGCTGGCTGGCGAGTTCAAGCTCAAGGCCAGTCAAAGGATCGCTCATGAAATCGCTCGCCCTCATTCTCGCCCTGACCGTTGCCGTCACCGCCAGCGCCGGCGCGGCTGACGCCAGAGGCTGTATCAAGGGGGCCATCGTTGGCGGCGTTGCGGGCCATATGGCGCATCACCACGGCTGGCTGGGCGCGGCGGCCGGCTGCGCCATCGGCCACCACTATGCGACCAAGCAGTACCGCCAGACTCATCCGCACCGCTAAGCCGCGGCCGAACCACTAGCCGCGGAAGATCACCCGCGCCCTGGCCAGTTCGATAATCCGCTCGCGCGGGATACCGTAGTCGGTCAGCACCTCGACCCCGTGCTCGCCCAACTCGGGATGCAGCCGGTCGAACCGCGCCGGCGCGCCGTTGAACTCGGCGAAGCCGCGCGAGGCGAGCAGTTCGCCGTAATAGGGGTGGGCGTGCAGCTCGAAATAGCCGTTCTCCCAGAAGAACTCGGTGCGCTGCACCTCGTCGCCGCGCATGACCGGCAAGGTGGGGACGCCGGCGGCGGTCAGCGCCTGGACGGCGTCGTCGCGCCGGTGCTGGGCGAAGGCGGCCGCGATCTCCCTGGCCAGAGCGCCATCGCGTGGTTCGGCCAGGGCGGTGGCGCCATCCCATCGGCCGAGCCAGTCGGCGCGATCGAGGGCTGTGGTCAGCGCCTCGAAATGCGCCGGGCGCGTGCAGGCCAGGGTCAGCCAGCCGTCCGGACAGCGATAGTAGCGATCCAGCGCGGTGAAACCGACGCAATCGCGTGAGCCCGGCCCGTTCGGAGGTCGGCCCGCGTAGGCGGTCAGTTCGCCGAACTGGTAGAGGGTGCTGGCCGCGGCCAGGCTGGTCTCGACATTCTGGCCCTCGCCGGTCGTTTCCCGCGCGTTCAGCGCCGCGATGATGGCGAAGGCGGTCAGCGCTGCGGTGGCGACGTCGTTGATCGGGATGGTGTGGAAGACCGGCTCGCCGTCCTCGCCGCCCTGGGCGGCCATCATGCCGCTGCGCGCCTGCAACAGCGGGTCGAAGCCCGGCAGCCGCGCGTCGGCGCCCCTGGAGCCATAGGTATTGGCCGAGCACGAGATGATCCGCGGGTTCACCGCCCGCAACGCCGCATAGTCGATGCCCAGCCGCTCGCGCACCCCCAGCCGATAGTTGTCCAGCACCACATCGGCCGTTTTCGCCAGGTCGAGAAAGAGTTCGTGTCCGGCGGGGGTCTTCAGGTTGACGCCCAGGCCGCGCTTGCCGCGGTTGTAGTTGATGAAGCCGGGGCCGCCGGAGCGGAAGGGGTCGCCCTCGGCCGGTTCGACCTTGACCACGTCCGCCCCGAAATTAGCCAGGATGGCCGCCGCATAGGCGCCGGCGACCACCGTGCCCAGATCGAGGACCCTGACGCCGGCGAGCGGCAGGGCTCGGCGCTCCGCCGCGGCCGGTGGGGAGGGCGCGCGCGGCGCGGCGAAGGCGGCCAGGCGCTCCGGAGTCGCCTCCCGCATGAAGCCGCGCACCGATCCGGGCGTCGCCTCCAGCCTCGCCAGCACGCCCGGCATCTCAACCGGGCCGAGCGTTGGATGGTCGAGGATGACGGCCAGTTCGTTGGCCCTGACGATTTCGCTCTTCAGCCAGTCTTCGCGCTGGTCGACGGGGCCGGCGGGGGCCTCATGCTCGCGAAAAAGGGCCAGCCAGTGGTCGCGCGGACCGCTGGCGAGCTTGTCCTGGATCGCCGAACCGATGTCCCAGACGTCAGAGCCGGCCAGGTCCAGCGCCTCGACCGCATGGGCGAAGAAGTGCGAAAACAGCGTGCCGAGGAAGAGCCACTTGCCGTCACCGCACCGATAGAGCCGGTAGCTGGCCCCGCCGCCCAGCGGATGGCCGCCGCCCCGGGGTTCGCCGCCGAGCGCGCTGAGCGGACAGCCGGTCTCGGCCATGGCGTGCAGGCCGCTCACCACCACCGCCTGGCCAAGGCCGCTGGCGGACCGCTCCAGCAGCGCCGCGCTGGTCGCCGCCGCCGCCAGGGTCGCCTGGGCGTATTGCACCAGGGGCGCCACGTACCAGATCGGCTGGTCGGCATAGCTGCCCTGCCGGAAGGCCGCGCCGGAAAGCCCGGTCAGGCTGGCATGATGGGCCGGCAGGTCGCTCCAGGCGCCCGAAGTGCCATACGGTGGGACCCAGAGATGGATCAGACGCGGGTTCGCCGCCGTCAGCGCCGCGGCCCCGAGGCCAAGGGCGGCAAGGTCGCTCGGCCCGTGGTCGAACACCACCACGTCCGCGCCCGCGAGCAGGCTGTCGAACCGTTGGCGGTCCGCCTCCGCCGCCAGATCGAGCGTCAGCCGGTGCTTGTTGCGGTTCCAGGCGACGTAGCCGGGCCAGTCCTTCGCGCGATCGCCCTGCGGCGGTTCGAGCTTCAGCACCTCGGCCCCGAAATCGGCCAGCAGCATGGCGGCCATGGGTCCGGAGAGGCCTTGCGAGCAGTCGAGAACCCGGATCCCGTCGAACGCGCTCATGGGCTCTTGAGTATCAAGCCCGCCTAGTCCGCGTCCAGCATCCCCGCGGCGATCTCGGCGATGGCGAGCGCCCTGGGTTCATGGCCCTCGGAAATTGACCAAAGCGCATACAGGCCGGCATCGACCATGATGCAGCGCATCAGGCGCACCGGGTCCAGGTCCGCCGTCCTGGCCACGAAGGCGGCGCGTCGCCGGATGCGCTCAGGCACGGCGGCCACGTCCGGGAAGTCCGGATTGGTGACCATGACGGCGTAGTCGTAGGTCCGCTCGCCCAGAAATCCCATCGGATCGATGGCCAGCCAGCCGCGGGCGCGATCGTCGCGTACGTTGTCGTGCCAGAGGTCGCCGTGCAGCGGCAGGGTCTCGCGTGCGGTCGCCAGCAGGTTCAGCGCCTCGGTCCAGCACCGCGCCAGCACGCCGCCGTGGGCGCTCGCCGCCGCCTCCAGCGGCTTGAACCGCTCGGCCAGCGGAAAGAGGCTGTCCGGCGGCAGCGCATGCCGTGATGCGTGCAATCGCTTGGCGGCGGCGCAGAGCACGGCGAGCGCTGCGTCGTCCTCGCCGGCGCGGGCCATGGCCTTGAGCGACCGCTCACCCACTGCGCG
>CALAEG010000203.1 GCA_937890965.1 uncultured Caulobacteraceae bacterium
ATCGTCACCTTCTGGATAAAATGAGTCCGGACCCTAGGGCTCGGCGGCGAGGCGGCGCGCCGAACCTAGGCGTCTTCCGTGGCCCCGCCGAAGCTCAGGGTCCATTCGGCGATCTGTTCGTCCTCGATCTTCTTGAACAGCACCTCGGGCGTACGCACCGGCCGGCCGGGCTCCAGTCGGGAGAGTTCCAGCACAGCATCGGTAGAGGGCCAGGTCGGCGGATAGGATTCGCCGACCGCCTCGGCGATCTTTTCCGCCGCGAACGGGATGACCGGCGCCGAAACCCTCGCGAACAAGTCCACCAGGTTCAGCGCCGTGCGCACCACGACCGCCGCACGTTCGGGGTCGGTCTTGATCGCGGTCCAGGGCGCGGCTTCCTGCAGATACTCGTTGCCAAGCACCCAGAGCGCCCGCAGCGCCTGGGTGGATTTGCGTAGCTCGACCGCCTCCATCTGTTCGGTCAGCTCGCCGAGCCTGGCGGAAACCTCCGTATAGAGACGCTGTTCGATCGGACCGGCCTCGCCGCCGGCCGGAACCTGGCTGTCGAACCGCGTCTCGCAGAATTTGAGGATGCGATTGACGAAATTGCCCAGCACGTCGGCCAGGTCGCGGTTCACCGCCGACTGGAACTGTTCCCAGGTGAAACTGGTGTCCGAACCTTCGGGACTGTTGGCGGTCAGATACCAGCGCCAGGCGTCGGCGGGGGCGATGTCGAGCGCCTGGTCCATGAAGACGCCGCGCTTCTGCGAGGTGGAGAACTTGCCGCCGTACCAGTTCAGCCAGTTGAAGGCCTTCAGCAGGTCGACCATCTTCCACGGCTCGCCGGAGCCCAGGATGGTCGAGGGAAAATAGGCCGAGTGGAAGGGGACGTTGTCCTTGCCCATGAACTGGACGTAGCGGACGTCGGCGGCGCCCTTGTCCAGGCGCCACCAGCGCTCCCAATCGGCGCCCTCCGCATCGGCCCATTCGCGGGTGATGCCGATGTAGCCGATCACGTCGTCGAACCAGACGTAATAGACCTTGTCCTCGAAGCCCGGCCTCGGCAGGCCGTCCTTCAGGACCGGAAAGCCCCAGGCCAGGTCGCGGGTGATGCCGCGGTCGATCAGCCCTTCGTCCAGGTGCTTGTAGGCGATGGCGCGGGCCAGCGGCGGCCAGTCGGCGTGCCTGTCGGTCCAGGCGCGGATGCGGTCCTGCATCTTAGAATGCAGCTGATAGAGGTGCCGGGTCTCGCGCATCTCCAGGTCTGTCGAGCCGGAAATCACCGAATAGGGATCGATCAGGTCGACCGGATCCAGCAGCGAGCCGCAGTTGTCGCACTGGTCGCCGCGCGCCGGGCGAAAGGCGCAGACCGGGCAGGTCCCCTCGACATAGCGATCCGGCAGGAAGCGCTTGTCGGTCAGCGAATAGATCATCCGATCGAGCCGCTCCTCGATCAGGCCGTTCTGCTCCAGCACGGCGGCGAAATGGTGCACCAGCTCGCCGTTCTGGGCTGACGAGGTGCGGCCCCAGAAGTCCCAGGACAGCCCGAAGGCGGCGCCGATGTCGTACTGGATGCGGTGCTGCTGCTGGCAATAGGTGAAGACGTCGAGGCCCGCCTCGGTCGCGGCCAGCTCCGCCGGGGTGCCGTGGTCGTCGGTGCCGCAAAGCGCCAGCACCTCATTGCCGCGCGAGCGCTCGAAGCGCGCATAGACGTCCGCCGGCAGCAGGGAACCCACGACATTGCCCAGATGCTTGACGCCGTTGACGCCCGGAAGGGCCGAGGTGATCAGGATGCGGGCCATGGAACGCTCAAAGGGACGGAAGGCGCGCATATAAGGCGCCGCGCCGCCCTGGCCTAGCCGCCCTCACCCGGCTTTGCCGCCTTGGGCGCCAAAAGCGCCCCGCCCTCGCCGCGCAGGGCCCAGTCGCCTCGGCGGCGCAGGACCAGCCAGTAATAGCCGGCCGAGAGCGCCATCACCGCCAGGTTGGCGATGAGGCTTGGCCGCCCGACCTCGGCGTCGAACAGGTCGGCCGCGACCACCGCCGCCAGCGCCGCCAGCGAAATCACCGGGGCGAGCGGGAAGAGCGGCATGCGATAGGCGCCGTGGTCGGTCGATCCGTTCACCCGCCCGGCGATCGCAGCCGCCGACACCCCGGCATAGACGACAACCACGCCGGTGCCGGTCAGCATGACCAGCATGTCCAGATTGAGCAGGCAGGCGGCGGCCGTCGCCGCCCCCATGACCAGGCTGGCGATCCACGGCGAGTTGAAGCGCGGATGCAGCGCCGTCACCGCCCGGTTCACCACCCCCGGCCAGACCCGGTCGCGGCCGCTGGCATAGAGCTGGCGCGCATTGATCAGGGCGATGGCGATCATGGCGTTGATGATGGCGAAGGCGACGCCGAGGCTGACCGCCTTGGCCAGCCATGGACCGCCAGCGGCGGCGATGAAGGCCGCCAGCGGCGTCTCGGCGCCCAGGACCGCCTTCAGGTCGGCGGCCCCGAGCATGGCCGCAAGGATCGGCGCGAACTCGGCGACCACGGCGATGCCGAGCGACCAGAACACCACCCAGTGCAGCCGGGTGCGGGCCTCGAACATCTCCTCGCCGAAGAAGACCGCGCCGCCATAGCCGTTATAGGCGTAGATGGCCGCCGCCGAGGCCAGGCCGATACTCACCCAGGAGGTCGGCGCCAGGTGCAGGCCGGCCAACATGACCGGATGCAGGGCGACGGCGTCCAGCCCGCGCTCGGGATGCAACAGGCCCAGCGCCACCAACACGCCAAGCGCCGCCAACTCGACCAGCAGGAAGACGCCGGTGATCACCGCGTTGACCCGCACGTTCAGGATCGAGATCACGGTGACGATGGCTGTCGCCACCAGCGCCACCGGCAAGGGCGGCAGGTTGGCGACCACCACGCCCAGATATTCCGCCAGACCCAGCGCCGTCACCGCCTGGCCGAGCGCGCCGCCGAAGATGTTCAGGCCCAGGGCCATGAAGCCGTACGACGGCCCCAGTGCATGGCCGATCATGGAGTATTCCCCGCCGGTGAGCGGAAAGGCCGAAGACAGCTCCGCATAGACATAGGCCGTGGTCAGGCCGAGCACGGCGGCCGCGGCGAAACAGATCACCGCCCCCGTCCCGGCCTGGCGGATCACGTCGGAGCCCATGATGAAGACCGAGGCCGCCGGCGTGATGCCCGACAGCGTGATCAGCAGCGTGCCCAGCCGATGCATGCTGCGCCGAAAAGGCGGCGCCCCGTTGTCCTCACCGCCCCCCGACACGCGTCCTCCACTCCCTCGCGGCGAGGCCGCAAAGACTCTCCCCAGGTTAAGGCGGATCGGGCATAAACCGCCAGACGCCGGATTAGCTCAGTCGGTAGAGCAGCTGATTTGTAATCAGCGGGTCATAGGGTCGAATTCTACTAAATATAGCTGCTTTTTCAATAAGATAGACGACGGGCGCGCTAGCGTCATGCCATGGCAAAGCGCAGATTGGGCCATGGCATAAGATTGCGGATCGATAGTAAAACTATCGCCGAATCCTTCACCCTTCGGGTCGTCAACGGACGACGCAAACAAAACCTTGCGCCATCAGGACCCTGCGGCTTCCCGCGAAACGATTCCTTGCGGTAATATGCCAGACAGGAAACCCTTAGCCGGGCTGAGATTTTGGCTGAGCGCGACTTTCGTCTGATCTCTTCGCCGTCTGGCGGAGGTCAAGACGGCGAACCGCTGCGGCGGCCGCAATGCGTCGGCAAAGTGTCTTTTGCGCTTTTTTAGGCGCGGGCGCGTCCCTGGTTTTCTCTCGAGTTTTGATGTCCCGATTAGCGTCGCCTGGTTCGACCAAAATGGCGCCCTACAATCACGTTCTCTCCACAACCATTTGTTATAACACGATTTTCTATACCAATAAATAATCTTTGCGCTTTTGCCTAAGATTCATGGCAACCGTCGGCGCGGCGCGGCGCGGCAGATCTCTGCCATGCCGCAGTGTTCCGGGCCGACGCTGCCCGCGGGAGGTTCAAAATGTCA
>CALAEG010000204.1 GCA_937890965.1 uncultured Caulobacteraceae bacterium
CCCGCCAATGGGCCGACAAGGTCGCCGCCCTGCCGCCACTGGCGGTGCGCATGGCCAAGCGCGCCATCACCGCCATCGCCACCGCCAACAACGCCGCCGCCACCTATATGGACGCCGACCAGTACGCGCTCGCGGCGCTCAGCGACGACCACCGCGAGGCCGTCGCCGCATTCTTCGAAAAGCGGCCCGCCCGCTTCACCGGGAGCTGACGCGCGATGATCGAGTTCTTCTTCGACTGTTCAAGCCCCTGGACCTATCTGGCCTTCACCAACATCCAGCCGATGGCCGCCGAGCTGGGCGCAGAGATCGTCTGGCGGCCGATCCTGGTCGGCGGCATCTTCAACACCATCAATCCGAGCGTCTATCAGAGCCGCGAGGCGCCGGTGCCGGCCAAGGCGCGCTATTCGGGCAAGGATCTGCAGGACTGGGCGCGCTCCGCCGGCCTGAAGATCAAGATGCCGCCATCCGTCTTTCCGGTGAACAGCGTCAAGGTCATGCGGGCGTGCATCGTTCTGGCGCCGCAGGGCAAGCTTGTCGATTTCGCCCGCGCCGCTTTCGAGGTCTATTGGGGCGAGGACCGCGACATATCCCAGGACGCGGTGATCGCCGACATCTGCGCCCGGGCTGGCGTCGAGGCCGAACCCCTGTTCGCCGCCATTTCCCAACAGGAGATCAAGGACGCGCTCAAGGCCAATACCGACGAGCTGATGCGCCGCGGCGGCTTCGGCTCACCGACCATCTTCCTGAACGGCGACGACATGTATTTCGGCAACGACCGCCTGCCGCTGGTGCGCGAGGCGTTGGCGCGCGCCGGCTAGGCTACTCCGTCTTCTCGAACGCGGCGCTGATGACGATGTCGACGTTGTCGCTGATCAGCGGCACGTATTTCTTCACGCCGAAATCGCTGCGGTTCAGGTGGCCGGTGGCGTCGAAGCCGATGGTGTATTTGTGGCTCAGCGCATTGGAGCCGGCGGCGTTGAAGGTCGCGTTCAGGGTGACCGGATGGGTGACGCCGTGCAGGGTCAGGTTACCGTCGATCCTGGCGGTGTTCGTGCCCGTGCGGGTCACCTGGGTGGACACGAAGCTGATGGCGGGGTCGGCGCCGGCGTCGAGCCAAGCGCCGCTCTTCAGTTCGCCGTCCAGCGTGCCGTTGGTGGTCGAGACCGAGGCGGTGGGGAAGGACACCTGGACGCTGGCCGCGCCGAGGTTCTTCGGATCGAGGGTGAGCTTGCCGGACGCGCCAGTGAAATCGCCGAAATAGTGCGTGAAGCCCATGTGCAGCACCGAGAACAGGATGCGCGTGTGCATCGGCTCGACCTGGTAAATCCCCGCCTGCACGGTCTCTGGATTGGTCGACGGCGCGGGCTGGGCCATGGCCGAGCCGGCGAGCGTAAGGCAGGCAAGCGCCACGCCGGCGCGGGACAAGAGTTTCATTTCAGGCTTCCCTCCTCGGATCCACGCGTGCGGCGCAGTCACTGGGTAGATGTGGCGCGGCGGCGGGCGCTGCAAGACGTACTGTCCCGTTTAGCCGCGCAAGGCGCGCAGGACCTGGGGCGCAAGGCCCGGCAGGTCCTCAGAGATCAGGCCCGGCCCGTGCAGGGCACCGGCCTCGGCGTGGATCCAGACCCCGGCGCAAGCGGCCTCGAAACTGTCCATGCCCTGGGCGATCAGGCCGGCGATGAAGCCGGTCAGCACGTCGCCGGAACCAGCGGTGGCGAGCCAGGGCGAGCCGTTCATATTCACCACGCAACGACCGTCGGGCGCGGCGATCACCGTGTCGGGGCCCTTCAGCAGCACGACCGCGTGGGCCTTGGCCGAGGCCTGGCGCGCGGCGGTGACCCGCTCGGGCGTGGCCTTCAAGAGGCCTGGAAAGATTCGCTCGAACTCACCCGGATGCGGGGTGAGCACGTCGTCGCGGTCGAGCACCGAGAACAGCTCGTCCGGATCGTCGCGGAAGGCGGTGAGCGCATCGGCGTCGATGACGATGGCCGCGCCGGTGCGGGCGAGCGCGAAGAGGTTGGAGACCGTGGCCTCGTCGACCCCGGCGGCCGGCCCAATCACGGCGGCGTCGACGTCGGTGGCGGCGGCCTCGAGCTCGACATCAGTGTCGAAGGGGCGAAGCATCACCGCCTCCAGGTGCGCCGCATTGACCAGCAACGCATCCGGCGGCGACAGCAGCGTCACCAGACCCGCGCCGATGCGCAGCGCGCCACGCGCCGAGAGCCTGGCCGCGCCCGTGCTCCACATCTCGCCGGAGACGACGATCACTTGGCCGCGCGAATGTTTGTGCGAACTGGTGGTCGGCCAGGGAAAGCGATGCCGCCAGAGGTCCGGCCCGTTCTCGAACAGCCGGGTCGGCGGCGCCTGCAGCCCGATGTCGGCGACCACCACCTCGCCGCAGAGCGAGCGCCCCGGCTCCAGCACATGGGCCAGCTTGCGGCGATGGAAGGTCACGGTCAGGTCGCAGCGCGGCGCATAGCCCAGCGGCTTGGCGGTATCGCCGGCCAGGCCCGAGGGCAGGTCGACGGCGACCAGAGGCGCTGAGCCAGCCTCGGCGGCGCGCAAGGTGTTGGCCACCGTGCCGGACAGCGGCTTGGAGAGGCCCGCGCCGAACAGGGCGTCGACCACCAGCTCGACCTCGGCCATGCGGGTCGGATCCAGCCGCTCGACCAGGCCGGTCCAGGCCGCGGCCGCATGGCCCGCGTCGCCCTTCAAGGCCTCCCGGTCGCCTTCCAGCGCCACGGCGACGTCGTAGCCGGCGCCGGCCAGCGCCTTGGCGACGATGAAGCCGTCGCCGCCGTTATTGCCCGGGCCGCAGAGGACTAGGGTCTTGCACGGCTCCCAGCGTTCGCGGATGGCGGCGGCCACGGCCTCGCCGGCGCGCTGCATCAGGACAAGGCCGGCCACGCCGCCCGCGATCGTCGCCTGGTCCGCCGCGGTCATTTCGGCGACGGTCAGGATGTCGCGAGCCGGCATTCCCTAAAGCACCTGGGTGGCCGCTTCAGGGCCCCGCTCGACCAGGCTGACCCTGCCATCGTCCGCCGCGAACACCGTGATCGAGGTGTGATCGGGGCGGAAGGTCAGGACCTTTTTCTCGCCGGTGACGCAGGCCAGGGCCGCATTGATGGCGACGAAATGGCTGAAGACGGCGGTGTTGGCGTCGAGTTCGCTCAAGGCCTCGCCGACGGCGGCCCGCCAGTCGTCATAGTCGATATCGCCCTTCACCTCGCTCCACTGGCTCTGGAAGGCGTTGCGCAGCCAGGGACCGCGCTCTTCGTCGGCCAGCGAAGACGGGCTGGGGATTTCGCCGAAGCGCGTCTCGATCTCCACCGGAACCCCGATGGCGTCGGCGAAGGGCTGGGCGGTCTCGCGACAGCGGCGCAGAGGCGAGGAGAAGACCCGGGTGGGCCTCTGGCCCGCCGGCAGCGCCATCAGCGCGTCGGCCGCGGCCTTCGCCTGGGCCTGGCCGGCCTCATCGAGGCCTGGATCCGGGTTTGGGTCCTGGCCCCAGGCCGACGAGGGCTTGCCGTGTCGGATCATGTAGAGACGCGTCATGGGATTTCAGTCCGGGATGAAGAGGTTGCGCGCGCCGTCGTCGGTCGGGCCCACCCTGCCCGTCCGGCCAACGGATTCCACCGCCTCCAGCCCGCGCAAGGTGGCCTCATCCTCGGGCGTGTTGGCGACAAACCGATGACCGGCCGCGTCGCGGCCGATGACGATGCCGCGCCCGTAGCCTTCGCGTCGGTGCACGACCGTATAGGTCTCGATGGTCGCGGCGCCCGTCGGACGCTCGACGATGGGCGGATGCGGCAGGGCGTCGATCTCGGCCTGGATCCGTTGCGGGTCCTGGCGCTCCCATTGGCCCTCGACCGGGTCGGTGGAATAGACCCCGACCGCCTGCTTGGTCAGGAACCAGCCATTGGCGGTGACCAGGCCCTTGGTCCCGGGCTTTTCACGCAGCTTGCGCATCATCACGGCGATCGAGTGCATGGCGTAGTTGTTGCCGGGTCCGCCGGCATAAGGCAGGCCGCCGGTGACGGTGAACCCCCTCGGATCGTCGAAGCTCAGGCCCAGCTCCGTGGCGGCGACTTCGACGGCGACCGGGAAGCAGGAATAGAGGTCGATATAGTCGATGTCACTCAGAGCCACGCCGGCCATGTCCAGGGCCTGGCGCCCGGTCAGGCGGATGGCCGGGCTGGAATAGTAGTTCTGTCGCTCCAGCGGGTACCAGAGGTCGGCGGCGTCGGCGCAGCCGTGCAGGAAGACGAAGCGGTCTTCCGCAACCCCGAGCGCCCTCGCCTTTTTGACGCTGGTGATCAACACGCCGGCCGACTGGTCGACGTCCATGATGGCGTTCAGGTACTTAGGATAGGGAAAGCCGATCATGCGGTTCTTGTCATTGACCGTGATCAGCTCCTCGGCGCTGCGCTCGACCGGGAACCAGGCCTCGGGATTGGCGGCGGCGACCTTGGTGAAGGGCGCGAACAAATCGCCGAGCTGGCGCTGATGGGCCGCGATCGTCTGGCCCTGGTGAGCGCGGAAGGCGTTCTCGAACAAGGGATAGGTGCTGATCGGCGCATTCAGCCAGTGGGCGGCCTCCTGCGGCGTGACGCCCGGGCGGCCATCGCCGAAGCGTTCAGGCTCCGGGGCGTCCGGATCGACCTCGAAATCGGCGAAGCTGGACTGCGCCGCCAGTCGTTTGCGCAGCGAGCCGAGGAACTCCGCCCCGACCGCGAGCGCGAAATCGCTCTCGCCGGCCGCGATCCGGGCGCAGAGCGCATTGATCAGCTGCTGAGGCGTGTTGCCGCCCATATGGGTATAGGGCGCATAGCGCGGCTTGGCGCCGAATTCCTTCGCCAGCGCCAGCGGCGGATTCTTCAGCCTGGGGAACGGCAGCCGCTGCAACGCGCCGCCGGCGTCGACGGTGAACCCGACCACCGCCAGGGTGTCCAGACCGGCCAGCGCGCTCGCGTCTAAGCCCGCGTCGGCGGCGGCGCGTTCGGCCGCGATCTTGATCATCTGCAGCGGCGACGGCGAAACTTCGGCCGCGCCGCGATAGGTGAATTGGCCCGCGCCGATCAGCACCGGCGTCTCATCGCGCATGGCAAACCCTTTGATCAACGCCTTTTCAGCGTTTGTACGGCCGCCGGGGCGCACCACAAGCGCTTTCGTGAAATGGTCAAGTTATGGGCGTCGGCGCCTTGAATTCGGGCGCCTGCTCGCGTAGGGCCGACGAGCGGACGCCGCGCCCCGTCACCCCCTTGTGATCGGCCGGTCACCCGTGCTGCTAGCCAGACGACCTGGGCGGCGCCCGCGCCGAGCTTAATCCGTCATAAGAAACGCCGCCGATGAAGAAGATTGAAGCCATCATCAAGCCGTTCAAACTCGACGAGGTGAAAGAGGCGCTGCAGGAGCTGGGCGTCCAGGGCATGACCGTGCTCGAGGCCAAGGGCTACGGGCGTCAGAAGGGCCATACCGAGCTCTATCGCGGCGCCGAATACGTCGTGGACTTCCTGCCCAAGATCAAGGTCGAGGTGGTGATCGCCGACGATCAGCTCCAGGCCGTGCTCGAGGTCATCCAGACCGCGGCCCGCACCGGCCGCATCGGGGACGGCAAGATCTTCGTCTCGGACATCACCGATGTCGTGCGCATCAGAACGGGTGAAAGCGGCGCGGCGGCCATCTAACCGACATCATCGAACCTACAGGGGATCAGAGATTACCATGGCGAGCTATAAGGATATCCTGAACGAAATCAAAGAGAAGGACGTCAAATATGTCGACGTCCGTTTCACCGACATGCGCGGCCAGATGCAGCATGTCACCTTCGACATCATGATGGTCGACGAGGACTTCCTCACTGACGGCACCATGTTCGACGGTTCGTCCATCGCCGGCTGGAAGGCGATCAACGAGTCCGACATGAAGCTGCGGCCCGACCTGGACTCCGCGCGCATCGATCCCTTCTATCAGCAGACCACCATGTTCATGTTCTGCGACGTGCTGAACCCGGACACCAACACGCCCTACGACCGCGATCCGCGCTCGATCGCCAAGACGGCGCTGAACTATGTCAAATCGTCGGGCGTTGGCGACACGGTCTTCTTCGGCCCCGAGGCCGAGTTCTTCATCTTCGATGACGTGCGCTGGTCAACCGCGCCGAACTCGACCGGCTATTCGTACGATTCCACCGAACTGCCGATCAACGGCGCCAAGGAATATGAAGAAGGCAATATGGGCCACCGCCCGGGGCCCAAGGGCGGTTATTTCCCGGTCAATCCGATCGATTCAGCCCAGGACCTGCGCGGCGAAATGCTCGGTGTCATGCTCGAACTGGGCATGGAGCCGGAAAAGCACCACCACGAGGTGGCGCCCGCCCAACACGAGCTCGGCCTGAAGTTCGCCGAACTGATCACCATGGCCGACCGGCTGCAGCTCTATAAGTACGTCATCCACAATGTGGCGGCGGCCTATGGCAAGACGGCCACCTTCATGGCCAAGCCGATGTTCGCCGACAATGGCTCGGGCATGCACGTGCACCAGTCGATCTGGAAGGGCGGTAAGCCGTCCTTCGCCGGCGACAAATATGCCGGGCTGTCCGACATGTGCCTGCATTACATCGCCGGCGTCATCAAGCACGCCAAGGCGATCAACGCCTTCACCAACTCGACCACCAACAGCTACAAGCGCCTGGTGCCGGGCTATGAAGCGCCGGTGAAGCTGGCCTATTCGGCCCGCAACCGCTCGGCCTCCATCCGCATCCCGCACGTGGACAGCCCCAAGGGCAAGCGGATCGAGTGCCGCTTCCCCGATCCCATGGGCAACCCCTATCTGGGCTTCACGGCCATGCTGATGGCCGGCCTCGACGGCATCGAAAACAAGCTCGATCCGGGCGGCCCGGCCGACAAGAACCTCTACGACCTGCCGCCGCGCGAGCAGAAGAAGATCCCCGAGGTCTGCGGCTCGCTGCGCGAGGCGCTTGAGAACCTGGATAAGGACCGTGGCTTCCTGAAGAAGGGCGGCGTGATGAACGACGATTTCATCGACGCCTATATCGAGCTGAAGATGGAAGAGGTGATGCGCCTGCAACTGCACCCGCACCCGGTCGAATTCGACATGTATTACAAGTGCTAGTCTCGCTTTCCTGAGACGCCTAAGGGCCGCGGAATCCTCGTCCGCGGCCTTTTTGTTTTGGGCCGGACCCGGTACGATCAATTCGCGCAAGGAGGCCCGCGTGAACCAGTCCATCCAGGGCGCTGCCGACCTGACCCAGGCCAGCGCCGCCGAGCTTTCGGAGATCTACCGGTCGAAGGCGGCTTCTCCCGTGGAGGCCATGACCGCGATCCTGGTCCGCGCCGAGGCGGTGAACCCGCGCATCAATGCGCTTACCCTCATCGACGCCGAGGCGGCCCTGGCGGCGGCGCGGGCCTCCGAAGCGCGTTGGCGGCGGGGCGAGCCGCTCTCGCCGCTGGACGGCGTTCCGGTCTCCATCAAGGAGCTGGTGCGCGCCAAGGGCTGGCCGCACACCATGGCGAGCCGGCTGACCGACAAGTCTCCAGCGACGGAAGACGCCCCGGCCGTGGCCCGGCTGCGCGAGGCGGGCGCCGTCGTCTACGCCCAGAACACCAGCCCGGAATACGGCTTCAAGGGCGTGACGGACTCGCCGCTGCACGGCATCACGCGCAACCCGTGGAACCTGGACCTGACGCCAGGCGGATCGTCCGGCGGCTCGGCCGCCGCGGTGGCCGCTGGGCTGGGACCGCTGGCGGTAGGCACGGACGGCGGCGGCTCGGTGCGCATCCCCTCGGCGTTCACGGGCCTGGTGGGCCTGAAAGCGACCTATGGGCGGATTCCCGCCTGGCCGCCTTCGATGCACGGCGACCTGGCCAACACCGGGCCAATGACGCGCACCACGCTCGACTGCGCGCTGATGCTGAACCAGATGGCGCGCCCAGATCCGCGCGATCCCTTCCCGGCGCAGCCGGAGGACAGGGACTACACGGCCGGGCTGGACCAGGGCGTCAAGGGCCTGAAGATCGGCCTGGTCATGAGGTTCGGCGATGCCTTCCTCGATCCTGAGGTGGAGGCCCTGGTCGCGGCCGCGGCCAGGACCTTCGCGGACCTAGGCGCGGTGGTGGAGCCGATCTCGCCGCCGCCGCAGAGCGCCAGCGCCGGACAGGTCTTCGTCGTGCACTGGTTTTCGGCCCTGCAGCGCCTGCTGCAGACCTATCCGGCCGACCGGCACGACCAGTTCGACCCCGGCCTGCTGCAACAGGCCCGCATCGGCGAGCAGTACCCGGTGCAGACCCTGGTCGACGCCATGGTCGCGCGCCGGGAGCTTTCCACCGCCTGGAACCTGGTGTTCACCGACCATGACCTGGTGATCTCGCCGACCCTGAACGTCCTTCCCTTCCCCGTCGGTCAGCCATTCCCCAACGGGCCGGACGGCGCGCCCAATACAGCCTGGGCCAACACGGCCTTGTTCAACCTGACCCGGCACCCGGCGATCACCACGCCCGCGGGCCTCAGCGCCTCCGGGCTACCCGTTGGCCTGCAGATCGTGGCCGCCCACTACCGCGACGACCTGGTGCTGAGGGCGTCGGCCGCGCTCGAGGCCGCCCAGGCCCGCACCTTCCCGGTTCTGCCGGCTTAAGGCGCGAGAGACGATGCGCTCCGACGAAGACGCCGTGGCCCGGTTTCGCTTCGATGCCGAAATCATCCATTGGCGAGGCCCGTCGCCGTACTTCTTCGCGCCGGCGCCCGCCGATCAGGTCGAGGCCCTGCGGCAGGCGGCCAGAGTGGCGACCTATGGCTGGGGTGTGGTTCCGGTCGAGGCGGCGATCGGCTGCGTCACCTTCCACACCTCGCTCTTTCCAAAGGACGGGACCTATCTCGTGCCGATCAAGGATGCGGTGAGGCGCAAGACCAACCTAACCGCCGGCGATACGATATCCGTCGAACTGACGATCCGGCCAACCCAGCCCTAGCCGCACCCGCCCCCCGGCTGTTGGCGAAACGAATTTCGCCGCCCTTGCCTTGCGCGCTTGTAATCAAGCTGCGCTGGCGCAACCGGCGATCGCCCGTTACAGACTTGGGTGGGGGGGGCGTCGCCCTAGAGGAGCGGTGACTTGGATCGCGAAGAAGTCTGATTGGCGGGATCGCGGTCTCCATCCTGGCCGCGCCCATGGCCCGGGCGACGGTGCGACCGCCGGCCAAGGCCGATACGCTCTATCGCTATCTGAAAATGTATCTCGAGGCGCCGCCGGACCAGCGCGGCCGCTTTGTGCTGGCCTACTACGTCATGCGTGAGCGCAGGCCCGCACCGGACGTGAAGGCCTTTCTGGTTGGCGCGGATGGGCGCCGCCGTCCGATCGCGATTGGCGCGGACGGTCGGGTCGAGACGCTGCCGAGCCTGGCGGAGTTGCACGCCGATATCCAGATCGAGGTCGATGCGCCGACCTCGGACAAGGTCGGGACCAATCTGGAAATCCTCGCCACCGTTCCGCCCGCTCAGCGCCTGGACACCCACGCGCTGGACCTGGCCATGCAGCAGGCCAATGCGGCGATCGCCGCGCACGCCGGCGTGCTCGCCTTCGCCGCGCCCAAGCTGACCTGCGCCTATATGATCGGCGCGCATGCGGGCCAGGCCGTGCTGGCCAATGGCCGCGGCGTCGCCCTGCCGCTCAGGACCGGCCAGTATTTCGCCGGTGTCCCCTATTTCGACTCCGCCGCCATGCCCGACGCCCGCGCCGTGGTGCTGGACCGGGCGCCCTTGCGCAT
The DNA here is from genome assembly GCA_937890965.1 of uncultured Caulobacteraceae bacterium. Lineage (GTDB taxonomy): Bacteria > Pseudomonadota > Alphaproteobacteria > Caulobacterales > Caulobacteraceae > Poindextera. The sequence continues at coordinate 9,781 of CALAEG010000204.1, forward strand.
CCTGCTGGGCGGCAGACCCAGGAACTAACGCCCCCGGCGCACTCGAATCGCTGCTAAACCAAGGCCATGGCCAAGGCCGCTCAACCTCGTGACGATCTGTTCGACGACGCCCTGGCGCCGGCGCCCGCCGCGCCGCTGTCGCAGGCGCACGAACCGCGCCCGACCTCGGGCTATTCGGCCAAGGACATCGAGGTCCTGGAAGGCCTGGAGCCCGTGCGCAAGCGGCCGGGCATGTATATCGGCGGCACCGACGAGCGCGCCCTGCACCATCTGTTCGCCGAGGTGCTGGACAATTCCATGGACGAGGCCATCGCCGGCCACGCCAAGCTGATCGAGGTCAGCCTGGAGGCGGACGGTGTGCTGTCGGTGCGCGACGACGCCCGCGGCATACCGGTCGACCCGCATCCGAAGTTTCCGGGCAAGTCGGCGCTCGAGGTCATCATGACCATGCTGCATTCGGGCGGAAAGTTCTCCGGCAAGGCCTATGAGACCTCCGGCGGCCTGCATGGGGTCGGCGTCTCGGTGGTCAATGCGCTGTCCGAACAGCTGGAGGTGATCGTCTGGCGCGACGGCTTCGAATGGCGCCAGACCTTCGCCCGCGGCGTGCCGCAGGGCCCGCTGCAAAAGCTCGGCCCCTCGCGCAAGCACGGCACCGAGGTCCGCTTCCTGCCGGACCAGACGATCTTCGGTGAGAACGCCGCCTTCCGTCCTGCCCGCCTCTACCGGATGGCCCGCACCAAGGCCTATCTCTTCCGCGGCGTCGCGATCCGCTGGCGCTGCGCGCCCGAGCGCATCAGCGACCAGACGCCGGCTGAGGCCACCTTCCACTTCCCCAACGGCCTGGCCGACTTCCTGGCCGAACGGGTCGGCGAGGCGCGAACCGTCACAGAGACCTTTTCCGGCCGCGTCGAGCGCGAAGGCGAGGCTGGGGCGGTCGAATGGGCCATCACCTGGTCGCCAGCCGGCTTCGGCGAGGCCGACGGCTTCATGTCCTCCTATTGCAACGCCGTCCCGACGCCCTAGGGCGGGACCCACGAGGCCGGCCTGCGCGCCGCCCTCACCCGCGGGCTGAAGGCCTATGCGGAGTTGGCGGGCGAAAAGCGCGCCGCCATCGTCACCGCCGACGACGTCCTGGCCCAGGCCGGCGCCATGATCAGCGTCTTTGTGCGCAATCCGGAATTCCAGGGCCAGACCAAGGAGCGGCTGTCCTCGATCGATGCCCAGCGGCTGGTGGAGAGCGCCCTGCGCGACCCGTTCGACCACTGGCTGACCGCGGCGCCCAAGACGGCCAGCGCCCTGCTCGACTTCGTCATCGACCATGCCGAGGAGCGACTGAAGCGCCGCCGCGACAAGGAGGTCGCCCGCGCCTCGGCCACCCGCAAGCTGCGCCTGCCCGGCAAGCTGGCCGACTGTTCGGGCCAGGCGACCGACGGCACCGAGATCTTCCTGGTCGAGGGCGATTCCGCCGGCGGTTCGGCCAAGCAGGCGCGCGATCGCCGCACCCAGGCCATCCTGCCCCTGCGCGGCAAGATCCTGAACACCATCTCGGCCAGCCTCGACAAGATCAGCGGCAACAAGGAGCTGAGCGACCTCATCCTGGCCCTTGGCGTCCAGACCGGCGCGCGGTTTCGCGAGGAAGACCTGCGCTATGAGCGGGTGATCATCATGACCGACGCCGACGTCGACGGCGCCCACATCGCCTCGCTGCTGATCGCCTTCTTCTACCGCGGCATGCCCGAGCTGATCCGGGCGGGGCGGCTCTTCCTGGCTCTGCCGCCGCTCTATCGGCTCAAGCAGGGCGTCAAGACAGCTTACGCCCGCGACGACGCCCACAAGGACGAGCTCGTGGCCACGGAGTTCAAGGGCAAGAAGCCGGACATCGGCCGCTTCAAGGGCCTTGGCGAGATGATGCCGGCGCAACTGAAGGAGACCACCATGAGTCCCCTCACCCGCACCCTGGCCCGCGTCACCCTGCCCCGCGCCGAGGAGGCGGTCGAGGCCCTGGTCGAGACCCTGATGGGCCGCAAACCCGAGCTCCGCTACCGCTTCATCCAGGAAAACGCCTCGTTCGCGACGGCGGATCTGGACGTGTAGAGCGTCAAGCTGAACCGCGAACCCGCGCTGCGCGGACTAAGGCGCCAGGCCAGGGCATGCCGCCCATCCGTTGGCCGAACTGTCGCTGAAATGAGCTAGACTCCACCGGTACCGCCGGGACACCTGGACGCCATGAAAGAGAACGACGGCGGATTCGACCTTCAACTCAGCCGACGCATGCTGCTGGCCGCCGCCGGCCTCGCGGGCGGCGCGGCGGTGACTGGGCCTCTTGGCGCCACCGCGACCGCCGAAGCCGCGACAACCTCACCCGATCCCGCTGCGGCGCCCCCGGTCGCCGGCCTGCACCTGCAGTTCGGCACGGATGCGTCGTCGCAGATGGTGGTTTCCTGGCACAGCCTGCAGCCGGTGCTCCACCCCCGCGTGCTGCTTGGCCGCCTGGATGGCCGGCTGGAACAGGTGGCCCCGGCCAATACGGTCAGCTACGCCGACGCCAAGTCCGGCCAGGTCGTCTACGCTCATCATGCCAGGATTGGCGGCCTGCGCCCCGACGCCTCATACCTCTACGGCGCCTTGCATGACGGCGCCGCGCCCCGGTTCAGCGCCTTCCGCACCGCGCCGCGCGGTCGCGCGCCCTTCACCTTCACCAGCTTCGGCGACCAGGGCACGCCGACCCTGGGGCGGCTGTACGATCCGCCAGTGGGCGTGACGCTGCCGGCGCCCCTCTGGGTGAACGATAACCTCGGAACGCCTTCGGCCGCCGACACCATGCTGGGCGTCGAGCGGCTCCAGCCCCTGTTCCACCTCTTTAACGGCGATCTCTGCTACGCCAATCTCGCCCACGACCGGGTGCGCGCCTGGTGGGACTTCTGGGAGAACAACAGCCGCAGCGCCGCCAACCGGCCCTGGATGCCCTCGGCCGGCAATCACGAGAACGAGCTCGGCAACGGGCCGATCGGTTACCGCGCCTATCAGACCTATTTCTCGGTGCCGGAGGCGGCCGGCCAGACGGAGCTGACGCGCGGCCTTTGGTACGCCTTCACCGCCGGCTCGGTGCGCGTGGTCTCTATCGCCAATGACGATATCTGCTATCAGGACAGCGGCGACACTTACGTCCGCGGCTATTCGGCGGGCGCCCAGAAGGCCTGGCTGGAAGCCGAGCTGGCAGCTACCCGCCGCAACTCCGTGATCGACTGGATCGTGGTCTGCATGCACCAGGTCGCCATCTCGACGGCCGACCACTCCAATGGCGCCGACCTCGGCATCCGCGAGGAATGGGCGCCGCTGTTCGACAAGTACGGCGTCGACTTGGTCGTCTGCGGCCACGAACATCACTATGAGCGCTCGCATCCCATCCGCGGCCAGCAAGCCAACTCAACCCTGACGCCGATCCCCGCTGACACCGATACGCGATTGATCGACACGACCAAGGGCACGGTGCACATGGTCATCGGCGGCGGCGGCACCTCAAAGCCGTCGAACAAGCTGTTCTTCGACCCGCCGCAGTGCCGGGTGATCACCGCCGTCGGCGCGCCCGACCCCAGAACCGGCAAACGCCCGCCGGTCTACATCCACGAGCCGGCCCCCTGGTCGGCGACCCGAAACGCCGCCCACGCCTACGGTTTCGCCGCCTTCACCGTCGACCCCGGCCCGGCCCACGGCGGCTTCACCACCATCAAGGTGACCTATTGCGACGTCACCGGCCCGGGCGGCGAACTCAGCCCCTTCGAGACGTTCACATTGCGCCGACCTCGGCGGGGTTAGGCGGACTGGAGCGTTCGAGCCGACACCGTGCGCGCCAAATCGGCTCTTTGATTGACTTTCCCCTTCCCCGCCCTATGTATCGGCGTAATTGAGGCGGGGATCGATGCGCCGAATCGCGCCCTCTCCCGCCCGCCCTTTTCAACATAGAGCATGACCGAATTTTCAGAGCTGGGGCTTAGCCCCGAGACCCTTAAGGCCGTCGCCGACAGTGGGTACACCACCGCGACGCCCATCCAAGCCCAGGCCATCCCGGTCGCCCTCGCCGGCCTCGACGTGCTGGGCATCGCCCAGACCGGCACCGGCAAGACCGCGGCCTTCACCCTGCCCATGATCGAGACCATGAAGGCCGGCCGCGCCAAGGCGCGCATGCCGCGCGCCCTGGTCATCGAACCCACCCGCGAACTGGCCGACCAGGTGTCGCTGGCCTTCGAGCGCTACGCCAAGGGCACCAAGCTGTCCTGGGCGCTGCTGATCGGCGGCGTCTCCTTCGGCGACCAGGAAAAGAAGCTGGATCGCGGCGTCGACGTGCTGATCGCGACGCCCGGCCGGCTGCTCGACCATTTCGAGCGCGGCAAGCTCTTGCTCAACGGCGTGCAGATCATGGTGGTCGACGAGGCCGACCGCATGCTCGACATGGGCTTCATCCCCGACCTTGAGCGCATCTTCAAGCTGACGCCGGTGAAGAAGCAGACCCTGTTCTTCTCCGCCACCATGCCGCCGGAAATCACCCGGCTGACCAAGCAGTTCCTCAACGATCCGACCCGGATCGAGGCCTCCAAGCCGGCGACAACGGCCGAGAACATCGCCCAGCATCTGGTGCGCATCCCCTCCGCCGACCCCGCCGCCAAGCGGGTGGCGCTGCGCGCCCTGGTCGGCGCCGCCAACGTCAAGAACGGCATCGTCTTCTGCAACCGCAAGACCGAGGTCGACGTGGTCGCCAAGTCGCTGCGCAGCCACGGTTTCGACGCCTCGGCCATCCATGGCGACCTCGACCAGTCGACGCGGATGCGCACGCTGGAAGCCTTCCGCAAGGGCGACTTGAAGCTGCTGGTCGCCTCCGACGTCGCCGCGCGCGGATTGGATATCCCCGACGTCAGCCACGTCTTCAACTACGACGTCCCGCACCATGCCGACGACTATGTCCACCGCATCGGCCGCACCGGCCGGGCGGGCAAGTCGGGCGACACCTTCATGATCGTCACCCCGGCGGATTCGCGTTCGCTGGACAAGGTGCTGAAGCTGATCGGCCAGGCCCCGGACGAGGTCGTGCTCGACGTCGACTGGAGCCAGGTGAAGGAAAGTCCCCGGCGCGAAAAGGGCCGCGG
>CALAEG010000205.1 GCA_937890965.1 uncultured Caulobacteraceae bacterium
AGGGTGAAACGCAGATAGTCGGCTTCCGCTCGCAACCGACCCTTGGCGTCGACCAGGTTGGTGCCTTCGTAAAAGGCCGGCTGGAACCAGCGGGAGGAGAATTCGCCGGCACAGGCGGCCGCCACGGCATGCTCCTGGGCGCGGACGGCGAGCCAGGCGCTCTTCGCCGCCATCAGGGATGAACCGCACACCGATTGAAAACTGGCGATTTCCAGTGGGCCGCCGCCGAGTTCGCCGTGCACCGCCGCGGCGTGGCCTGGCACCAGAAAATCGCCCTGGGTTGTCGCCGCGGCCAGAAAACCCAGCTGGCCGCGTTCCAGCGCGGCGTCTTCCAGCGCGTTTGCAACCGCCTTCGCGCACATCCCGGCATTAGAGTGCGCGGCCGTGCCACCCTGATCGATCGCATAATGCCGCGTCCGCACCCCGTTCCAGCGCAGCGCGCGCCGGCCCAGCAGGCTGTCGCGCCCGTGGATGCGCCCCAGATGGTCCTCCATCTGCTCGCAGGGCACCGGCGCGCCTGGAAGGAACGCGCCGACACCGGTGATGTAGGCATCCAGAAGCTCGGTCATTTTCGGCTCGGGCTGAGGGACGAGGCGGGCGGCGACGGCAACGCTTTGGAGGACTCTCTAGGTCGGACAGGTTTCACTAGTCTTGCGCCCGACGCCAGACCCAGCCGCCCCGTCGGGCGCAATCGACAGCCGGATGGTTTGATGGAAAGGTCGCCGGCCATGACCGCAAACCCACGCCCGCCGCGCTTTCCACCGCTCGACAAGGACGCCATGACGCCCGCCCAGCGCCAGGTGGCCGAGGCCATCGCATCGGGCCCGCGCGGCGGCCTTGGCGGCCCGTTCCAGGCCTGGCTGCGCAGTCCGGACCTGGCCGACCGGCTGCAGAAGGTGGGCGAATATCTGCGCTTTTCCAGCGCCGTGCCGCGGCGGCTGAACGAGCTGGCCATATTGATCACCGCGCGCGCCTGGGACGCTCAGTACGAGTGGTACGCCCACCATAGGATGGCGATGCAGGCCGGGCTCGATCCGGCGGTCGCCGCCGACATCGCCGAGGGCCGCCGCCCGGCCGCCATGCAGGCCGACGAGGCGGTGGTCTACGACTTCTGCAGCGAACTTCGCGCCAACCGGAGCGTCGGCGACATCACCCTGGCCGCCGCGCTGGCGCTGTTGGGCGAGCAGGGCGTGGTCGATCTGATCGCCGTCTGCGGCTATTACGACGTCGTCTCCATGACCCTGAACGTGGCCGAGGTTGCCTTGCCCGACGGGGTTCCAGCCCCGCTGAAGCCCTTGGCGCGCTGAGACGCCGGCTCAGACCTGGTTGGGGAAGCAGGCGTTGACCGTCAACGGATCGCTGACCAGCGGACTGATCAGTGGGATGACGCTCTGGAAGGTGTAGGTGATGGTCACCTGCGAAAAGTTCGCCACCCCGGCGCAGCTCGCCCCACTGTTCAGGCTGATATTGGCCGCCGTCAGGTTCACGCCCCAGCCCGTGGCGACCGACCCCACATAGGTTT
>CALAEG010000206.1 GCA_937890965.1 uncultured Caulobacteraceae bacterium
GATCAGGCGGTCGAAGGTCGGGTCGGGGCCCTGCTGGTCGGCCAGGCTGGCGCTGAGCTGGGCGGCGGCCTTGCCGGCGCGGGCCTGGCAGAAGGCGCGCAGCTTCAGCCAGTAGGCGCCGCCGCGCTCGACGGCGAGCGCGTCGCCGATGGCGCAGGCCTTGTCGTCCTGGTCGCCGATCAGGGCGGCCTCGGCGGCGGTCTGCGACAGGGCGGCGCTATTGGTGACGCCGGCGGTGCGGTCGAGGATCATGCCGGCCTCGGCGGCGTCGCCAAGGGCCAGCAACGCGCGGGCCCGGCCGGCGGCCAGCTCGGTATCCGCGCCCGCGCCGTCCGGCGCCGCGGCGGCCGCGCCGAGGACGCGACGACCGAGGGCGGCGCCCGCCGGCGACAGGGGGTGGTCGGCCAGGGTCGGGATGATCACCCGCGCCAGATTGGCCGAGGAACCCTTCCACAGGTCGGGGCCCAGGCCGGTGTCACGGCCGGCGGAGAAGAGGTCGAGCGGACTGAGCGGCTGAATCTGCACCGAAGGCGCGGGCGGCGGTTGGTCAGGCGGCGGCGGAACGGGCGCGGGCGCGGCGGTCGCGGGAGCCGGCGCTGTAGCGGGAGGTGGAGTGGCGGGAGCGGCGTCTGGCGGGCTCGGCGCCGGGGCGGCGGGCGGTTGACTGACTGTCGGCGCGGGCGGTGGTGGCGAAGGCTCCTGAGCCAAGACCGATCCCGCCACGGCCGCGGCCGCCAGTCCGGCCATCGCCGCTGGAAAACACCGCCAGAGCGGATGGGAGGCCGCGCAATTATAAATCGTCATCCCCCGCTGGAGCCGTGCAGCGGCGGAATGCGGGGGACCCATGAACACTGATCGAAGACGGAGATCCTGGGTGGCCCGAACAAGTCGGGCCATGACGGGATGGTGTGGCCCTGTTTCCTTCGTCATCAGTCCCACGTCGTCTCTCGCCCCGGCCGCCGCCAATCTTGGCGCGCATCCCCATCCTCGTGTAAAGCGCCAAGGGCGATGATCAAGCGCCAGCCATGCCGAATGCGTTAAGCATCGAACCCGCCCTGCGCGGGCGCACCATCGCGCTGGTCGGGCTGATGGGCGCCGGCAAGTCGAGCATCGGCCGCCGGCTGGCCCAGGCGCTCGACCTGCCGTTCAAGGACGCCGACGAGGAGGTGGAGCGCGCCGCCGCCCGCTCGGTCTCCGAGATCTTCGAATATCTCGGCGAGGCCGCCTTTCGCGACGGCGAGCGGCGGGTGATCGCGCGCCTGCTGGACGAGCCGCCGCATGTGCTGGCCACCGGCGGCGGCGCCTTCATGAACGCCGAAACCCGGGCGCTGATCGGCCAGAAGGCGATCTCGGTCTGGCTGAGGGCCGATATGGAGGTGCTGTTGCGCCGGGTGTCGCGGCGGACGGACCGGCCGCTGCTGAAGGACGGCGATCCGCGGGCTGTGCTGGAGGCGCTCGCCCTCGAACGCAACCCCGTCTATGCCCAGGCCGATATCGCGGTGGACTCCGTAGAGACCGCGCACCAGGCGACGGTGCAGGCCATCCTCGACGCCTTGCGGGCGCGGCTGCCGGTTTCGCCCGAATGACCCGCGCCATCAGCGTCGGCCTTGGCGATCGCGCCTATGAGGTGGTGATCGGGCCGGGCCTGATCGACCGGGCGGGAAGCCACATCGCGCCCTTGCTGAAGCGCGGTCGCACGGCGGTGGTCACAGACGAGACGGTCGCCGGCCATCATGGCGAGCGACTGATGGCCTCGCTGGAAGCGGCCGGTCTGAAGGCGACGCTGATCACCATCCCGCCCGGGGAGGCGTCCAAGACCTTTGCCGGCCTGGAGTCGCTGCTCCACCAGCTGTTGGCCCTGCGGCTCGATCGGGGCGACCTGATCACCGCCTTCGGCGGCGGCGTGGTCGGCGACCTGGCCGGCTTCGCGGCGGCCATCTACAAGCGCGGCATTGACTTCGTGCAGATCCCGACCACGCTGCTGGCCCAGGTCGATTCCTCGGTCGGCGGCAAGACCGCCATCGACACCCCGCACGGCAAGAACCTGGTCGGCGCCTTTCACCAGCCCCGACTGGTGCTGGCCGACCTGGACGTGCTGGCCACCCTGCCCTTGCGCGAGATCAAGTGCGGCTACGCCGAGGTGATCAAGTACGGCATGCTCGGCGATGTCGATTTCTTCGGCTGGCTCGAGGCCAATGCGCTGGACGTGCTGATGACCGACCTGGGCGCCCTGACCCACGCCGTCGCCCGCTCGGTGGAGATGAAGGCCGAGATCGTCGCTGAGGACGAACGCGAGCAAGGTCGCCGCGCCCTGCTCAATCTGGGACACACCTTCGGCCATGCGCTGGAGACCGAGGTCGGCTTTGGCGAGGCGCTGTTGCACGGCGAAGCCGTGGCGCTCGGCTGCGCCCAGGCCTTTCGCTTCTCGGTACGCCAGGGCCTCTGTTCCGCCGCCGATGCGCAACGAGTCGAGGCCGCACTGTCGGACGCCGGCCTGCCGGTGCGCCTGGCGCAGGTCTCCAACAGCCCGTTCAAGGCCGACGCCCTGCTGGCGCACATGGCGCAGGACAAGAAGGCCGAAGGCGGCCGGCTCACCCTCATTCTCGCCCGCCGCATCGGCGAGGCGTTTGTCGCCAAGGATGTCGATCCCGGCGCCTTGCGGGATTTCCTGATCGAAGAAGGCGCGGCTCCATGATCGCAGAGCTTTTGGCCATCACTCCGGTGATCTTGGGCCTGCTGGCCGTCTCGGGGGTGTTTTCAGCCGCCGAGACCTCGCTGACCGGCGCCAGTCGCGGCCGCATGCACCAGCTGGAACGCGACGGCGACCGCGCCGCCGTGCGGGTGAACCGGCTGCTCGGCAACCGCGAGCAGATGATCGGCTCGGTGCTGCTCGGCAACAATCTGATCAACATTCTGGCCTCGGCCCTGGTCACCGCGGTGCTGGAGCAGACCTTCCACGGCGGGCTCGGCGTCGCCGTCGCCACCATCGTGATGACCATACTGGTGCTGGTCTTCGCCGAGGTGCTGCCCAAGACCCTGGCGATTCTGCGGCCCGACGACGTGGCGCGCTGGCTGTCCGCCCCGACCGAAGTCGCCGTCTTTCTGTTCGGACCGGTGGTCAAGGCCGTGCAGGCTTTCGTGGGCCTCACCCTGCGGCTGTTCGGCGTCAATGTGAACGTCGAAACCGGCGCGACCGAGGCGCACGAGGAGATCCGCGGCGCGGTGGAATACCACCACTCCGAAGGCTCGGTCGAAGGCGGCGACCGGCGCATGCTGGGCGGGGTGCTCGATCTGGCCGACATGGATGTCGATGAGATCATGGTGCACCGCAAGTCGATCGCCATGCTGGACGCCGACCTCGCCCCGCGCGAACTGGTGAGCCAGACCCTGGCCGCGCCGCACACCCGCCTGCCGCTCTATCGCGGCGAGCCGGAGAACATTATCGGGGTGCTGCACGCCAAGGACCTGCTGCGCGCCATCGCCACCATCGAGGGCGGCATCGATGCGCTGGACATGGCGTCGCTGGCGCGGGAGCCCTGGTTCATCCCCGACACCACCAAGCTGAAGGACCAGCTGGCCGCCTTCCGCAAACGGCGCGAGCACTTCGCCCTGGTGGTCGATGAATATGGCGCGCTGCAGGGGCTGGTGACGCTGGAGGACATCATCGAGGAGATCGTCGGCGAGATCGAGGACGAGCACGACCTGGTCGCCGAGGGCGTACGCCGCCAGCCGGACGGATCGGTCAATGTGGATGGCTCGGTGAGCCTCCGCGAGCTGAACCGGGCCATGGACTGGGACCTGCCCGACCACGACGCCGTCACCGTCGCCGGTCTGGTCATCCACGAGGCCCAGGCCATTCCCGACGTCGGCCAGACCTTCATCTTCCACGGCCAGCGCTTCCAGATCATGCGCCGCCAACGCAACCAGATCACCGCGCTGAGGGTCTGGCCGCGACTGGAAGAAGACGCGCCCAACGCCAAGGGCGGAAGCTGACCGCCAACCCCAATCGTCATGGCCCGACTTGTTCGGGCCACCCATGGTCGCCGACCAATGTGAGTGCTCATGGGTCCCCCGCATTCCGCCGCTACAGCGGCTCCAGCGGGGGATGACGGGTGGGGTTGGGGGTGCGCGCGGAGGCTTCTGCTAGCCAGCGCAACAGCCAAAATCGTTTGCGGTCCTGTAAAATCTATGCGACTTGGCAAGGTCGAATGACGTTTTGGTTCGGTCGCTATCCCTGCTCGGTTTTGGTCGAGCCCCGGACCTGCCCCTCGATCCTCTTCGAAATTTTGACCGCGTCGCCGACTGGTGCGGCGTGTACTTTTTAAACTGGAATATACGATACATGGCTACCGGAACTGTGAAGTGGTTCAACGCCCAAAAGGGTTTTGGCTTCATCCAACCTGACGCGGGCGGCAACGACGTTTTCGTCCACATCTCCGCCGTCGAACGCGCGGGCCTCGGCTCGCTCCACGAAGGCCAAAAGATCAGCTACGAGCTGGAAAAAGACGGCCGCAGCGGCAAGACCGCGGCGGGCCAACTGGCCAGCGCGTAAAAGCGACCGGCCGTCGATCCGAATTCGGTTCGACTTGGCGGAATGTGCGGACGGGTCGGCCTTGCGCCGGCCCGTTAGCCACTCAAGCCGCCTCTCCAGGCGCCAACGCCTTGAGCGACAGGGCGTGCACCGGGCCGGCCAGCTCCTCGGCCAGCGCCGCATAGACGGCGCGCTGACGCTGGACACGACCCAAGCCCGCGAATACGCGGGCGACGATTACGACGTTGAAGTGGCTTTCTCCGCCTGGAGTGGCGCCCGCGTGACCATGATGGCGCGCGCTATCGTCTTCTATATCCAGGCTTTCTGGTGAAAAAGCCGCCTCGAGCTTGGTTCTGATGGCTTCGGTGGCGGCACCCATTAGAGTCGGCTCCAAATTCATTGCTGTCAATTCTTGAAAGCGAAAGCTTCCAACGCATACTTCGGGACATGAGCGGCGCGTTTCAATATCGGCCAAAGTTCGTCGACATCCGGGTTCGTCCGCCGAAACCCGATGAGGACGCGCGCGCCGATGATGTCAATGCGCTGAAGCCGGGAGAGCGCGCCTGCGACCATCCCGGATGCCGCCTGGCCGCCGCCACCCGGGCCCCGAAATCGCGCGATCTGCTGAACGAGCACTACTGGTTCTGCACCCCCCACGCCGCCGACTATAATCGTCATTGGGACTTTTTCTCCGGCATGAACGACGCCCAGGTGCGCGCCTATCAGGCCGGATCGGCCACCGGGGACCGGCCGACCTGGGCCTTCGAGGCGTCGCGGCGCTCTCGCGAGGCCATGGCGGCCCGCAGCTCCACCGATCGCGCCTTCACCGATCCCTTCGGCCTGTTCGCCGCCGCGCGCCGCCGCGCCGAACAGGCGGCGCAGGAGCGCAAGATCGGCAAGATCGAGCGCGCCGCCCTGGCCGACCTCGACCTGGACGCCAGCGCCCAGCCCCAGGCGATCCGGGCGCGCTATATCGAGCTGGTCAAGCGCTGCCACCCCGACGCCAATGGCGGCGACCGCTCGGCCGAGCACAAACTGCAGCGGGTGATCCGGGCCTATCAGTCGTTGCGCAAAGCCAAGATGGCCTAGATCACGATGATTTTGGATTGAATCCAAAATCATAAACGTGATCGATCACTAAGAGTTAGAGCGGGTTGCGGGCGGAAAACCGCTTCGCACTTTTCCTCAACCCGCTCGAAACCGCTGCGTAAACCCGGCTTTTTGCGCCTTCCCCCGGTTTGCAATCGCCGCCTAAACCGCTAATCGATCCGCCATGCCAAGTCTGACCGAAGAACCCGAAGACAAGCTCATCCTGCTCGCGCCCGACCAGATGGTCTCCGTGCGCGAGGTTTTTGGCGTCGACACCGACATGATGGTGCCGCGCTTTTCCACGCGCGACCCGCACGTGCCCGACTTCGACGAAGCTTATCGCTTCGATCCGGAGACCACGCTGGCCATCTGCGCCGGCCTCGCCTTCGATCGCCGCGTGATGATCCAGGGCTATCACGGCACCGGCAAGTCGACGCACATCGAACAGGTGGCGTCGCGGCTGAACTGGCCGATGATCCGGGTCAATCTGGACAGCCATGTCAGCCGGATCGACCTGGTCGGCAAGGACGCTATCGTGCTGAAGGATGGCAAACAGGTCACCGAATTCCGCGAAGGCATGCTGCCCTGGGCGCTGCAGCGGCCGATCCTGCTCACCTTCGACGAATACGACGCCGGCCGGCCGGACGTGATGTTCGTCATCCAGCGCGTGCTGGAGGCGGGCGGACGCCTGACCCTGCTGGACCAGAACCGCGTGATCCGGGCCAACCCCTATTTCCGGCTGTTCTCCACCACCAACACCATCGGTCTTGGTGACACCACCGGCCTCTATCACGGCACCCAGCAGATCAATCAGGGCCAGATGGACCGCTGGTCGATGGTCACCACGCTGAACTATCTCGCCCACGAGGTGGAGAACGAGATCGTGCTGGCCAAGAACCCCAGCTACGACACCCCCGCCGGCAAGCGCACCATCGCGGCCATGGTGCGGACGGCGGACATGACCCGCAACGCCTTCATGAACGGCGACATCTCGACGGTGATGAGCCCGCGTACGGTGATCACCTGGGCGCAGAATGCCGACATCTTCTCGGGCGATATCGCGCTGGCCTTCCGGATGACCTTCCTGAACAAGTGCGACGAACTGGAACGGCCGACCGTTGCCGAATTCTTCCAGCGCGCCTTCGGCTCCGACCTACCCGAGGCGGCGACGCGGACCAAGGTGACCTGAGACTTCGGCCGGGCGCCGCACAGGCGTCACGAAAAGGCCACCGCCGCCGCGCGTGATCGAGCTATGCCTTTGCGCGCGCTCATCGCCCTTGTCGTCGGCCTGTTCGGCCTTGCCTCAACTGCCGCCGCGCAAGGCGCACCGGCCGGCGCGCATTTCAAGAACGGGCTGATCTTTGTCGATGTGCAGGTCAATGGCGCCAGCGGCGTCTTCCTGCTCGACACCGGCGCCGCCGCCAGCGTCTTCGATCCGCGCTTCGCCGAGGCTGCCGGCGTGCACCTGGGCCGCTCCCGCCAGATCGAGGGCCGCGGCGGCGACGTTGCCGCGCGCCAGGGCCAGGCGGTGCAGCTGGCCCTGGCCGGCGGCCCGCGGGCGCGGATCGAGCCGGTGGTGACCGACCTGTCGGAGGCCTCCAGCGCCATGGGCGTGCCCCTGGCCGGCATACTGGGCGAGGACTTCCTGCAGGGCTTTGTGCTGACCCTGAACTATCGCGACCAGAGCGTCACCGTCGCGGGCGAGGCCGCGGACCCCGCCGACGCCACGCCGATCCGCTTTGGGCGCACGCCCTATGTCGCAGCCCAGGTCCGGCTCGGCGGCCGCACGGCGGGCGGGGATTTCGAGATCGACACCGGCTCCAACACCGCCATCGAGTTCTGGGGCCCCTTCGCCCAGTCAGCGCTGGGCGATGCGCGCGGGACCCGCGACATCGGGCTGGGCGTCGCCGGGGAGTCGACCATCGAGCGTGGGCATGTGGATTCGCTGGATGTCGCCGGTCGCCGGATCATGGGCCCGCAAGTGAACTTCGCCG
>CALAEG010000207.1 GCA_937890965.1 uncultured Caulobacteraceae bacterium
CGAGGCGGTCGACGCCGTGCGACCAGGTGTCGGTTGGGTCCTCGTACAGTTCAAGGCGGGGCGCAATCGGGTCGCGGCCGCCAAATCCGATTGACGCCGCTGGTCCGAAGGCGATGCTCGCAGCCGTCATTTCAAGACGACTAACGATGGCTGGCGCCGCGGGTGGCGAGGCCGGGAGCGCGGCGACTTCGGGTTGGCTCTGGTCATCGCGATCAAGCCTGAGGATCCTGAGCCCCTTGGGCGGGGCCATCAGGCGCAGCAAAACCCTTCGGGGAAAGGCGGTGGCGGCTTCCTGGCCGATGGGCTGGTGGTGAAGGACCACGCCGTCCTCGTCCAAGAAGCGCCAATGACGACGCCAGCGAGCCTCGGTCCAAGGCGCCAATACGACATATCCGTCGAAGGCGCGGTCCGAGGCGTTGAACAGCGCGATCCGTTGACGACGATCATCGGGCAGATCGCGCAACAGTCGGCGGAACCCCAGCTGAATGATCTCGTCGGCGCAAGAACTGGCGGCGCCGACCTGGTCTTCGGCCTGAGTATAGGCCGACGGTATACAGGTCCCTCCCAGGGTGTCGTGAAACTGGTTGAAACAGACATTGCGCCATGCCGCGGCAAGACGGTCTCCAGTCCCAGGCTCGGGCGCCGGATCGGCTTCGGTGACGATCTCGGCCTGAGCGAGCGTCTCCTCCGCGCGGCGCACGCCGATCTTGATCGCTCGCGTCACCGAATAGCAACCGACCGCGTGATGCTGTAGCTCGCCGGTGACAAGCGGTAGGCCCGCGACGTCCTTGGAAACCGCATCGAAGAACCGCGAGGGCGACGAAAATTCCAGTCGGCAGCCATCGAAGACCTCAGCGTGATCGCGACACCACTGAATCTGCCGCTCGGTCGGCCCGCCGCCGTGGTCGCCGACACCGACGAAACACATTGTATGAGAGACGCCGGCGGGCAACCCCTCCAGCGAGGCCAGGATGTGCTCGGCGGTGACATCGCGGGTTGCGTAGGCCCTGGCGATTCTGAAGGTCACCACCTCCTCGCCATCCTCTTGGCCGCGCCAGCGGAACAGGCGCGCGGGCAGGGCCATTTCGTGCTCCTGCGGACGCATCATCACGTACCGGTCTTGACCGTGACGGCGCATCAGCCCGGGCAAGGCCGCGGCGTGGCCGAAACTGTCGACGTTAAATCCCACTCTGGGGAACTGGCCGAACCGACTCTGGAAATAGTCGCGACCGAGTTCGATCTGGCGCTGCAGCCCAAGTGCGGTGGGAAGATTGCAGTCGGGCTGAATCCACCAGCCGCCCACGATCTCCCACCGCCCCGCCGCCACATGAGCTGAAATTCGTGCGAACAGGTCGGGGTCGGTGCGTTCGACCATGTCATACGCCCAGGCTTCACCGCGCGTGAAGATGACGTCGGGATTGTTGTCCAGCCGATCGCAGGCGGAGCGGCAGGTGGCCAGCACCTCGTCCACGCCCGATTGCCAGGGCCACAGCCAGACCGGGTCGATATGGGCGTTCAGGACGAGGTGGACGGTGATCATCGCGCCGACGTTCGATCTAATGACATGGTCTGGCCAGCAGAAACCTTCAGTGGCGCCGAGCCTCGGTCGATGGACGCCGGCAACGGAATTGTCAGGTTAGGGCAGCAACTGGAAATTGGCTGCAGAATCCGGTCAAGCATCGTCGACCAGCTGAAGCGCGCCTGCCTGCTAAGCCCCCAAAGGTCGGGATTCGCATCGAGATGCGTGGTCGACACGAGCTCATAGCGCGCGACGCGCCTGATCGCGATCGGTGGCCGCCATTTCCAAAACCAGAGCTGGCCAGGTGAAGCCGTGCACCTCTCCCGCGCCGTAACCGGCCCCGGTCGATGCGCTGTAGTACTCGCGAAAGCCGGAGCGGCGGATCAGGTCCTCCATCTGGACGGTCGCCCTGGCGGCGAGAGCCTGTTCGCCGTTGGCGGCCAGGACAAGATGAGCCCAGTATTGGGTTGCGCCCCAGACAACATCGCCGCGCCAAAGCAGGGCCCGCGGACCGATCTCACGTCCGTCGAGCGGGTTGAACGAAACGCCGAACGGTCCCCAGAATGCCGAGCGGGGCGGTCGAAGATGAGCCGAGATCACCCTAGAGCCGACGCCGGCCGTTCGCATGTTCCGGCTTGCGGCGGCGACTACGCCGCCAAGTGTCGCCGTCGCGATCCGGCGGCCAGCGACATGATCGAATCCGCCGAACAGTCCAAGCGCCTCACACCACATCTCACGCAGCATGACCTCGGCCAATTGCGACGCGCGTGTGTCAAAGGCTTCGGCCAGGTCGGTTCGGCCCGCCCGGCGCCAAGCTGAGGCGACCTCTTCGAGCGCGAGCAGGTGCCAGCCGCAGAAAATCGGATCGCTGACAATGAAGCCGTGACCGGCGTCCCTGGCCTCGACCGGCGAGTATCGAACGACGGCGAGACCGAGGCTCAACGCCTTATGGCTCGCAAACATCGCTCGGCGCGAAGAGACATCGACGAGGCCATCGAACAGCGGGGAGGCGTCGGCGCCGGATTCAAGCGGGTGCAGAATCACGGGCATTCCGTGCGGCGATAGCGTTCTGTATCGGTCGATCGTCCGCAGGTGCGCGCTCGCCGCGGCGAGTAGGGCTGCGTCCGTATCGATGTCCGGATCAAATATCTTTGCGGCGGCGTATGCCGCGACGGGCGGATCAATCAGCCAGCTGCGCCCATCCGGCCTATAGATCGGACCGAACCAGTCGATGACCATGGCTGTCCTCTGATCGGTTCCCGGCAATGGCCGTTCGTGCGCGAGCAGGCCCTCGGGCGTCGTGTTCGCGGCATAAAGGGTGTGCAACTCCTCGACCGCGGCGACACGATCGATCCACCGGAGGGCCAACGCGTGATAACCGCTGTCCCAGGAGAACAGGCAGCTATACTCACGTGCGGCCGGCACATGAAAAGCCCCGCCGAAGGCCTGCACGCGATGATGCGCGAACATTTCAAGACAGGCGGCCGCCAGGTCCATCGTCAATTCCAGGGCGTCGATAGATTGGTTTAGCGTGGCGTGGCTCGATTGCCTAAGCGTGCGACCGGTCCTGAGCAGCGGTCTCCTCGTCCAGACCGGCGCCCCAAGTTCACCTCGCTCGGCCGCGAGGGCGCGCCGCCGCCCGAGACCGCCAAGGCGGCGACCTGAGCCAGTCCGCCTGCGCCCTTCGGGCTTCGGCGCGACAGCCTTCGCGCGAGAAGCTCAGTGGGCTTGCCGCGCGAAGCGCGAAGGCTGGTAGGCCCGACCGGACCCATGGAGTATTGTTTTTATTAGATAATCTGTCCGGCACCCGGCTCGAGCCGCTCACTTGCCCTGCAGCAGATCCACGAACGGCGGG